>JAYVSF010000227.1:0-5526 GCA_043775605.1 Myxococcales bacterium | reverse complement strand
TTGCTGCGCCGCAGCGCGCCGCGGGCCCTGGCCGCGCTCGCCAGCGCCCGCCCGGTGGCCCGCGACTACGTCCACGCCATCGCCCGCGCCCCGCTCGGCCGCCCGCGCCGCGGCTGGCAGCGGCTGGCCCACGTCCGCGACGCCCGCCCCGGCGACGTCTTCGCGTTCCTCAAGTCGCCGATCTCACCGTCGAAGATCACCGGCCACGTCGGCGTCGTGGTCGGCGTCCCCGCCGAGGTCCCGGGCTGGCCGGGCGCGTTCGCGGTCCGGGTCGCCGACTCCACCCGCGGCGGTCACCAGGACGATCTGCGCGCCACCGACGACGATGGCGGCTTCGGCTTCGGCACGATGGTGTTCGTCACCGACGCGCGCGGGGTCGTGATCGCCTACGGCTGGTTCGGCACCCGCAGCCCGTGGCTGATGCCGACCATCGTGGTGTTCGGCCGGGTCACCGCGTAGGCAATCAGGTCGGCTCGGACGGCGGCGCGGCCTCGGCGGCCGGCGGCGCTGCCTCGGCGGCCGGGGGCACGGGCTCGCCGGGCACCGTGACCGGGCGCGCGGTCAGCGCCGCCGCGACCATCTTGCACAACGCCTCCTGACCGGCGTTGACGCCGAGCGCCGCGCGATCGGCGGCCCGCACCACCCGCCGCGACAGCGCGACCATCTTGTCGACCGGCGCGAAGTTGATGCGGGTCGGCGGCGTGCCCGAGGTGTCGCTCGGCTGGCAGTGCTCGCTGGTCCCGACCGCGTGGTTGGTCCGGCACACCATCGGCCGCACCGGATAGATGAGGCACGCGCCGTCGTGGTTGAACGCGCACAGCACGGCCTTGCGCCGCAGCCCCTGGTGCTCGCTGTCGTAGTAGGCCTGCGGCCCGGTCCGCAGCAGCTTGGCCAGGCGCTCCGGCGCGTCGCCGACCGCCGTGCGCCAGGTCGGGTAGGCGTCGAGGAACGTGGTCCGGGCCGCGGCCTGTTCCGGCAGCGCCAGCCAGTTCGCGACGTCGACCACCTCGGGCCCGCGCACCATCACCGGGTCGTGGCAGCAGCCGTTGCAGCCCTTGCCGCAGGCGATGGTGACGTTGAGCCGGCGCGCGATCTCGGCCAGGGCGGCCGCGCCCCGATCGGCCTCGGCATGGAAGTGCTGGCTGATCGCGATCGCGTCATCGGCGGTCACCATCGGCGGCGCCCCGCCCTCGTCTTCGCTGGCGATCAGCGCGGTCATCAGCTCGATCACGTCCATACCCAACGGTAGCCCAGACCGCGCGCTTCCGGCAGGCGAGGTCGCCGGTTCCTCGACCTGGGCGCGCCAGTTCGCTACAGCAGATCCGGCAGCAGCCAGGTCGGAGCCCGCTCGGGCGGCGCCGCCCCGTCGCGCCACACCGACACCCCGGCGACCAGCGCCGCGTCGAGCCCGGCGGCCCGGGCCCCCGCGACGTCGGTCTCGAGCTGATCGCCGATCATGATCACGCGCGCGACCGCGCCCAGCCGCCGGCGCCCGTGCGCGAACAGCGCCGGGTGAGGCTTGCCCAGCGCGGTGAACCGCGGCGGCGATGGGTAGCGCCAGGCCAGGGCCGCCTCGATCATCAGGGCCATCGCGCCGGCGGTGAAGCCGAGCGCGCCGCCACCCCGCGGGTAGACCAGATCGGGGTTGGTGACCACCAGGGTCAGCGCGCGGCCGGCGTCGAGCCCGCGCACGCACGCGGTCAAGGCCGCGTTCATCCCGGCGAGGAAGTCGAAGCCGCCGTCGTCGCAGATGACCAGGGCGTCGATGGTCGGCGCCGGGCCGCGCACCGCGACGTCGGCCGCGATCACAGTGAGGCCAGCGGCGGTGGCGTGCGCGCAGGCGTCGGCGTTGCCCAGCACCAGCGCGGTGGCCCCGGCCAGGTCGTGGTCGGCGACGTGGGACGCCAGCACCAGGCCCGGGGTGACGATCTCCTCGGGTCCGATGGCCAGGCCGAGCCCGGCGAAGCGCGCCGAGGCGTTGGCCGGCAACCGCGAGGTGTCGTTGGTCACGACCGCCAGCGGCCGGCCGGCCGCCCGGACCGCCGCCACGGCGTCGACTGCGCCCGGACAGACCCCGGCCTGATCGACCAGCACCCCGTAGGCGTCGAACAGGAACCCGTCGTAGCGCTCGACCAGGGCCGCGAATCGGGTGGCGATCGGCACGGTCATCAGCGGCCGGCTCGCGCGGGCGACATCGCCGGACGCTAGCATGCTCCGCACCGGCGACGACGCGGTCGCGGTACGAGGAAACTCGACGGTATTGCCAGATGGGCTCGACGGAGGAAGACAGACCCCGAGCCTCCCCCCGTGACCCCGTGCGCCCAGAGTCACTGTTGATCGCTCGCCAAGGCTCGCTCGGGTCCCGAAACGCAAACGACCCCGGCGGTGAGGCCGGGGCCGTTGCAGGTGATCGGTTGACAGTCGCCCTTGCGCCCGTCAGCCCAGGGGACTGATTAGCGCCAACCGCCGAGGCGGTCGACCAGGAGCGCGTTACCAGCGACCGACTTCTTCACGTTCTTGATCGAGGTCTGCAGCATCGCCGGCATCGCCTCGCAGAAGAAGTACAGGGCGTCGTCGCCGGCCGGGTTGGCGATCGGCAGGACCTTGTCCTGCTTGGTCAGCGCCGCGCAGCGCGGGAACGGCGAGTCGACCGCCATGTTGTTGTCCGAGTCGAACTGCCAGGTGGCGTGCTTGAAGCACCAGCCGACGGTGTTGCTGAACGGCGACAGGTTGTCGAAGGGCTCCTTGGCCCACCAGTACCGGCAGCTCTCGCCAGCGGCGGCGTCGTTCGGGGCCGCGGCGCCCCACTTGGTGGCGCAGTTGTACGGGGCAGCGCCACCCTCGGCCGCGAAGTTGGTGACCTTGGTGGTGTCGGCCGGGACAGTCGGGCGGGTGTTGGTGCCACCAGCGTCGGCCGGGTTGGTGATGAACACGTCCTTCACGTCGCAGAGGCCGCCGCACTCGTTGCCGGCGGTGCCCTGCGTCGCGGCGCGCGGCTGCGCACCGGGGACGCACGAGTTGGCGAACGTGGTGCCGACGATGGCGGTGCCCGCGGTGACCATGCCGGCGCCGGCGCAGACGGCCGTGCTGGTGGTCTGGCTGACGAGCAGGTAGCAGCCCTGGTTGGCGCCGCAGCTGGTGCCGTCGCCGCGGAGCTGGGTGACCGGGTTGCAGGTCGGGTTGCACGCGCCGTACATGGGGTCGTCCATGCCGTTGGCCCACAGACCGGAGTAGCGGGTGCAGGCCTGGCCGGCCGCGCACGCCTCGTTGGCACCGCCGCCGTAGCCGCAGATGTCCTTGCAGACCTGGGCGACGCAGATGTTGCCAGCCTTGCAGTTGTCGTAGCCGGTGGTCTCACCGGCGGCGCCCTCGGTGCAAGCGCCAGCGAGATCGATGGTGCCGTCGGGCACGCAGCCGATCTTGCCGATCGTGTCGGGGGTGTCCGTGATGGTGATCCACGTGCACTTCTGACCGGTGTTGCAGCCCTGCTGGCCGGCAGCCGCGAGCGGGTCACAGGCGGCGACGACGATCGGAGCGTCGATCGCCGCGTGGGCGTCGATGGTCGGCGACACGGTACCGTCGTACCCACCGCAGGCGGCGAGGAACCCGGCGAGACACAAGGCACCCAAGGCTAGCTTCTTCATTTCCGTCTGACTCCTCTTCGATTGGTTCCCAGCGGCCACGCTGGTTAAAAGGTGCGCGAAGGTACTGACCTGCCCCCACACCGTCAAGCAAGAACCCACCTGCGTCGCAGGTGGACGGTGTCTCGGTGACGTCGCCCTTTGGTCAATAGCGCGCCCGCATTCCCGTCCGGCGGTCCCCTCTCTAACAAGTCCTCTTGCCGGTGAGGACCCTGGGCCGCGCGCAATAACCTCTGGAGATCGCAGCTGTCTCAGGGCCTGTCGCGACGTGAAGCGGGTCACGGTCCGGCGCCGCGCGTGCGTTCGTCACGTCCGGCGCGAAGATCGTCTAGAACCCCGCCACAGGGGAGATGATTGGTTGCGGGCGACGAGGCGCGCCGAGCGCAAGGCGCCACCACGAAGGGCTACTTTCCGTAACTCGAGGAGTGGCAACGCAGCGATCGGCGATGGATCGTCGTCCCCAACCGATCAGATTCCCTGTGGCGGGGTACTACGGGGTCACGGTGATCGTCCCCGGCGGCAGCGTGCCCTCGGCCGGGGCGCCGATCCCGACGACGACGGCGGCGGTCGCGCCCGCGGCCACCGCCGCGACCCCGGCCACGACGTACCAGCGGTTCCACCAGGCGCGCCGGCCCGCGGCGCCGCCGGCCGCGATCGCGAGGGTGAGCGGCGCATCGGGGGCGGCGATCCGCGCGACCTCGCCGCCGGCGCCGCGCGCGACGATGTAGTACTCGAGGGTGCCGGGCTGGCGGGCGGCGGGCAGCCGGACCGCGATCTGCCAGCGATCGCCGCCGAGCGGCCGGCCGGCGACCTCGCGGTAGGCCAGCGCGCCGAGCGGGCGATAGGCGAGCGTGACCTCGCGGACCAGGGCCGCGCCGCGGGTGGCGTGGATCTCCAGCTCGAGCCGGGCGCCCGCGGTCGCGCCCGCCGGCGCCGCGTGCTCGAGGTCGACCTCGCCGGCCCAGGCGGTGCCGGGCACGACGTCGCGGCGCACGGCGTCGAAGAACGCGCGGATCCGCGGCGAGCCGGAGGTGTCGCGCAGCTCGAACCCGGGATCGAGCTCGAGCACCCGCTCGAAGGCGTCCCGCGCGCCGGCCTCATCGCGGGCGATGAAGCGGGCCAGCGCGATCACCTCCCAGGCCCGGACCCGCTGGGCCCGCGACGCCGCGCGATCGCGGGTGACCGGCAGGAGCGTCTTGATCGCGTCGCGGTACTCCTGATCGGCGAAGAGCTGCTCGCCGCGGGCCAGGCGATCGGCGACCTCCTGGCCGGGGCTCGCGGGACCGGCGACCCGCACGGAGGGGCCGCCCGGCGCCGCGGCCGACGGCGTCCGCGCGCTCGCGAGCAGAGACGGCACCAGCGCCAGGGCCGGGATCCGCGCGCGCCGGGTGGTCATCGCCGGTACCACGCGACCTCGGTCGCCGACCCGGTCAACAGATCAGGATCGCCGTCATCGTCGAGGTCGACCAGGATCGCCGCGCTGGCGCCGGCCACGCTGGTCTCGGTCGTGAACACGCCGTCAGCGCCGCCGCGCAGCAGCGTGGTCGTGGCCCCGGCGACGATCACGTCGGCCGCGCAGTCGCCGTCCCAGTCGCCGACCGCCGCCGCCGGGCCGGCCGGGGCGTCCGGAAGCCGGACGAATCCCTGCTGCTCGAGCAGGCCGCCGCGGTTGACGAACAGGTGGGCCGGGCCGGCGGCGACGGTGACCAGCAGATCGGCGTCGCCGTCGTGGTCGAGATCGGCGATGGCCAGGCCGCGGACGTCGAGCGCGACCGGCGGCAACACGGTCGGCGCCAGGCTGAGCACGCCGGCTCCCGAGGGATCGCCGAGGAAGGCCCGCGCCGGTGCGCCGTCCTGGCCGACGATCAGATCGGGGTGGCCATCG
>JAYVSF010000226.1:0-1944 GCA_043775605.1 Myxococcales bacterium | reverse complement strand
GCGCTGAGGCGCAGCTGCACGACGGCCGTGTCGCCCTCCACGATCATCTTGCGCACGTCGCGCACGACGGTGCGCTGGTCGAACAGCGTGCTCGACACGCCGCCACCCAGCGCCTTGGCGACCACGTCGCGACCCAGGAACGGGCCGAAGGTGGACGACGGGGGCAGCACCCACACAGCGTCGTCGGCCAGCACCGCGGCGATGCCCTCGACGTCGCTGGCCGAACGGGCGGCGAGGAGCTGCTGCACGAGACTGCGGGTCGCTTCGGTGTCCATGGACGGAGTTCTACTCGACCGCGGACGCACGGTTGGCAAAGCCCGAGGGTGCACAGTAAGGTCGGCGGTGGGGAGAGCGACGCGTTGTGAACGCGCGCTCGTACGACGACGCCAGGAGACCGGCACCATGGAGTTCGGCGCGCTCACCGGGAACTTCGGCAACTTCGGCGACGTCCCCGGCGTGGACGGGTGCCTGGCCGTGGCCGACGCGGCCGAACGACTCGGCTACGACTCGGTCTGGGTGCACGACCACGTGATCATGCCTTCGAACGTGACGTCGACGTACCTGTACAACGACAGCGGCGCGTCGCCGTTCTCGACCGCTCAGTACATCTACGACCCGCTCGTGCTCATGGCCGCCATCGGTGCGCGCACCGCGCGGGTCGCCATCGGCACGAGCGTGCTGGTGGTGCCGTACCGGAACCCGCTCGTGCTGGCCAAGCAGCTCTCGACCATCGACCGCATCTCGCACGGGCGCGTCATCCTCGGCATCGGCGTGGGCTGGATGGCCGAGGAGTTCGCCGCGCTGGGCATCGGCAACCAGTACCCGCACCGCGGCCGGGTGACCGACGAGTTCATGGCGGTGTGCATCGACCTGTGGACCCAGACCGGCCCGAGCAGCTTCCACGGCGAGTGGGTTTCCTACGACGCGGTGGGTGCCAACCCCCTGCCGTTGCAGCGTCCGCACATCCCGATCTGGGTGGGCGGCAAGACCGGGCCAGCCGCCCGACGTGTCGCCCGCTACGGCTCGGGCTACCACACGGTCGGTTCGACGCCAGAGCAGTTGGCCGGCGAGATCGTGACGGTGCGGGCCGAGATGGACCGAGCCGGGCGCGACCCCGACGACCTGGTCGTGTCGATGCTCTGGGGTTTCCTGCCCGTGAGCGGCCGGGAGGAGCTCGTCGACCTGCTCGGCCGGTACGAGCAGGTCGGGCTGCACCACGTGATCGGCGTGCCCTCGCTGCGAGCGGGTCAGCTCGCCGGACTGTCGACCCACGACCTGCTGACGGCGACCATCGAGGACCTCGAGCACTTCGCCACCGACGTGCGCCCCGCGCTGGGGTGACGGGCGGGGCCGCCATCGGGCCGGCCCGACGCGCCGCCTAGGATCGACGCCGGGGGAACAGGCCGGGCGCTCGCCGCGGCCGGGGAGGTCGATCATGGTGCTTGCAGCCCACGACGATGCGCTTGCGGATCTGAAGGTCATCGACACCGACACCCACCTGTCGGAACCGGCTGACCTGTGGACCTCGCGGGCACCGGCGCGCGACCGCGACCGCGTGCCGCGCCAGGTGACGCGCGACGGGCGCACTCGTTGGATCGTCGGCGACGACATCGACCTGGGCGGGGCCGGCGCGTCGAGCGTCGTCGACCGCGACGGCGCCAAGATGCTGGGCATCGGCTGGATGAAGATGTCGGTCGACGAGGTGCACGACGCCTCGTCGCAGGTGCCGGCGCGCGTCGCCATGATGGACACGCTCGGCATCCACGCCCAGGTGGTCTACCCGAACGTCGCCGGCTTCGGGAACCAGGCGTTCCTGCGCATCGACGACGCCGGTCTGCGGCTGCTCTGCGCCCAGCTCTACAACGACGCCGTGGCCGAGATGCAACAGGCGTCGGGCGGCCGCCTCTTCCCCATGGCCCTCGTGCCGTGGTGGGACCTGGACGC
>JAYVSF010000225.1:0-3654 GCA_043775605.1 Myxococcales bacterium | reverse complement strand
GGCGGTCAGCGTGCCGCCGCCGTCGATCAGCTTCGACACCCCGAAGTCGAGCAGCTTCCAGGTGAAGCCCCCGTCCTGCTCGGCGAGGAACAGGTTGTGGGGCTTGAGGTCGCGGTGGACGACGCCGGTGGCGTGGGCGGCGGTCAGCCCGGCGCTGATCTGCTCGACCAGGCTGAGGGTCTGGGTCAACGTCAGCTTGCGCAGCCGACGGAGGTGGTGGGCGAGGTCGAAGCCGCGCAGCCGCTCCATCGCGATGAACGGGATCTCGCCGGCGGTGGTGCCGACCTCGAGCACCGCGACCAGGTGGCGGTTGTCGAGGCGCGCGGCCAGCTCGGCCTCGCGCACGAAGCGCGCGACCGCGCGGTGGTCGGACATCGTCGTCGGGTGCAGCAGCTTGACCGCGGCGTCGCTGCCATCGTGGACGCTGGTCGCGTCGTAGACCTCGCCCATGCCGCCGCGCCCGATCAGCAGGCCCAGCCGGTACGACCCGACGTCCTGGCCGGTGTAGCGCCCCGGCCCGCCGACCTCGAGCGCGCGATCGAGCTCCTGCCGGGCCTCGGACAGGAGCGCCTCGCGCACCGACACCGCCCGCACCGCGCGCTCGAGCCGGGCGATGGCGTCAGCGGTGGCCCGCCGGCTGCGGCGGCCGAAGTAGAGCGCGCAGCCGTACAGCAGCTGGATCGTGAGCTGGCTGATGAGCTGCTCGCGCAGCGGCAGGTGGGTGGTGGTGAACACGCTGATCTCCGGCACCGCGCCGGTGATGAACGCGATCGAGATCGCGAGGTGGCCGAGCACCGCGAGCAGGCACAGCGCCAGGCTCGAGCGCAGGCTCTCGCCCAGGCTGAAGAAGTAGATCGCGAACACCATCACCGCCGCCGACGGCGAGGCGATGCCCCAGTACACGACCCCGCCGAGCACCGCGACGATGCCGGCGGCGCCGGCGATCATGACCTTGCCGGCCGAGTACCGCGCCGGATCGCGCAGGACCCACAACATCCAGCTCACCAGGATCAGGAACTGCGCGACCCCGACGGCGAAGATGACCTTGGCGACCGGATGGCCGCCGGCGGTGGCGACCGCGACCGTCGCGCCGACGCCGATCGCGATCGCGAGCTTGGCGAACACCCGGGTCCGCTCGATCTCGTCGGCGTGCATCGCCTCGAGCGGGGTGGCGGCATAGGCCGTCGACTGGCGGGTGTCGCCGTCGGCCGACGGTGGCAGGCCGCGGGTGCCGGGCAGCTGCTGGGTCGGCTGGCCGTGGACCGCGGCGGCGCGCATCGCCGCGGATCGGCGCGGCGCCAGCGACGAGTCGCCGTCGCCATCGACGGACCGGCGGCGAGCCCCGCGGCGCGCGGCCAACGTGTCGGGCGCGGCCGCGTCAGGATCGTCGGAGTCGGAGTCGGAGTCGGGGTCGACCTCGGAGGCGCCGCGCGCGATCTCGGCCTCGGGTGGCGAACGCTCGGGCACGCCCGCCGATGGTAACACCTGCCGCTCACCCCGAAAATGCGCGAGGCGCCAACCTCCCGGCGGGCGCCTCGTCATTTCCTGCGCGGGCCGGTCACAGGGTTGGTCAGAATCAACCCTGTGTCGTCGATCGATCGGTCCGGCACCGGAGTGCCGGTCCGATCTCGACACTCAACCCCGGCCCGAGCTGCGCTCGGAGCCTCACGGCATCGGCGGCGGCATCGGCGGCGGCGCGATCACGTCGGGCTGGCAGCGCGCGAACATGAAGCCGTTGCACGCGTACGTGCCGTCGGGGTTCTGGGTGCAGATCGCGGTGTAGACCGACTCGCACCCGGCCTGGGCCTCGCATGCGGCCTCGGTCACCAGGGTCTCGCACGCCGGCGGCGGCGGCTGCTCGCAGGCCGCGAGCGGGATGCAGTAGCCGCTCCAGCAACCGTTGAGGATGCCCGGCAGGGTGCCCATCGGACACGCGGGCGGCAGGGCGTCGCAGGCGACCGGACCGGTGCAGGTGCCGGGGTCGTGGATCGGCACGCACGCGACGGTGCACACCGGCGGGCAGCCCATCGGCCCACCCAGGCATCCCGGCGGCGGCGGGGCGCAGGTCTCGACGCACTGGGTGCCGGGACCGCAGTCGGTGGCGGCGCAGCTGCCGCCGTCGGGCGCGCAGGTCGGGCGGCAGATCATCTGGCCGTTCGGGTCGGCGGTGCACTCCTGCTCGCAGTGACTGCCCTGCGGGCACATCACGTTCTCGCAGCTCGGCGGACCGTCGGGCACGCACAGCGGGTTGCAGGCCACCGGCGGGCAGGTGCCGTCGGGCAGCGGGTCACAGACCGGGCACTGCTCCTCGCAGTGCTCGCCCATCGGGCACACCTGGTTGGCGCAGGCGCCACCGCCGACCGGCACGCAGGCCTGGTGGCACGCGCACATCGGGTTCGCCGGGTCGTTGCACGCGCACACCTCCTGGCACTCGCTGCCGGGCGGGCAGTCGATCTGGCAGAAGTTGTTGTCGGGCACGCACGCCGCCTGGCAGGCCGGATCGCACGGCCCCATCATCGGATCGCAGGCCGCGCACTGCTCCTCGCAGTGGTAGCCGGCGGCGCAGTCGACGTTGGCGCAGCTGTCCTGGCTCGGCACGCAGCGACCGAAGCAGACGTCGGGGCAGGGCTGGCCAGGCATGCAGCCGGGCGGCGGCAGGCACTCGGTCGGCGCGGTGCACACGGTGTTGTCGGGACAGTCGGCGTCGCTGAAGCAGCCGCCGAAGTTGCCGCCCTCGGGCGAGCACGAGTCGTAGCTGAGCGGGCCGCCACCGCCGGGGTAGCCCTCGCCGTTGTCGCCGTTGTGGTAGTTCGAGACGCAGTCGGCGTTGCGGTTGCAACCCTCGGCGTCCATGCCCTGGCACTGCTCGCCGCCGTAGTTGCCGCCCGACCCCGGCAGGTCCCAGCACTGATTGAACATCCAAGGGCCGGTGCAGTTGCCACCGGGCGCGCAGTCGACGTAGGTCGCGTGGCAGTCGGGCGACGCCAGGCATCCCTGCTCGTCGAGCTGCTCGCACGCCGACGGGCAGTCGCCCCAGTCGAACGCGATCGGCGCGCCGAGGCCACCGTTGGTGTCAAACGTGCCGCAGCCGCCGCCGCCGCCGAACGGCTCGCACGCGCCGTTGTTGGGGTTGCGATGGCCCTGGCCGTCGAACGCCGGTGGCTCGACGCAGGTGTCATCGGCGTTGTCGTCGCCGAAGTAGATCTCGCAGCCGGCGAGCGGGGCGATCGCGAGGACCGCGGTACAGAGGAGGAGCCAGCGCTTCATGGTGGAGATTCCTTACGAGCTGGATGGTAGGCGAATCGGGCGTGGCGCAGGGGGTTATCTGGCTCGTTGAGCAAGCGGCAGGCCACGCGCGGACCGAGGCTAACTCGCCGATCTCGTGAGCGACCTCGGCGAGTTGACTCAGTTTCCTGAGACTTGACTTGAGGGGGTTCGCGGTTTACCCACGGGCCCGATCGCAGCGATCACCTCCATGTCCCGAATTGGACTAGCGTTCTCCTCGTTCTTCCGGCTCCTGTTCGGCAAGCGGCTGAGCCCGGCGGTGGCGGCCTACCTGCCGCAAGAGCTGCGGCAATTGCCGCCGCCCGCCGTCGAGGCCAAGGCCGATGCGCGCCCGGTCCGGCCCGAGCCCAAGGCCGCCGAGCCCAAGGC
>JAYVSF010000224.1:0-4855 GCA_043775605.1 Myxococcales bacterium | reverse complement strand
ATCTACCTGGTCGACTGCTCCGGCCTGTTCCTGCCCGAGCAGAGCAAGAGCTTCCCGGGCGCGCGCGGCGCCGGCCACATCTTCAAGATGAACTCGCTGCTCAGCGCCCACGGCGTGCCCCAGGTCGCCGGCGTGTTCGGCGACTGCATCGCCGGTGGCGGCTACATGCCGATCATCAGCGATCGGGTCTACATGACCGAGCAGGCCTACATGGTCATCGCCGGGGCCGCGCTGATCAAAGGTGCCAAGAGCCAGAAGATCACCTCGCTCGACATCGGCGGGCCCGAGGTCCACGTCCACCAGTCGGGCTGTGCCGATGTCCGGGTTCCGGACGACGATACCCTGCTGACCTGCCTGCGCCGCGAGATCGCGCGCCTGCCGTCGTCGGCCGCGCCTTATTACCGCGGCGACCTTGGCGTGCTGGCACCCCGGTTCCGCCCGGCCGAGCTGACCGGCATCCTCCCGGTCGATCACCGCGAGGTCTACGACGCCACGCAGGTGCTGGCCCGGCTGGTCGATCAGAGCCTGTTCTGGGAGGTGATGCCCGAGATCGGCGAGGAGATGATCACCGGCGTGGCCCGGCTCGGCGGCCTCTACGCCGGCCTGGTCATCAACCGCCAGGGCCTGGTCGGCGATCCCGAGCAGGCCGGCCGCCAGCGCCCGGGCGGCATCCTCTACCGCGGCGGCATCGCCAAGCTGGCGGCGTTCTCGCGGGCCTGCAACGACGACGGCATCCCGCTGATCTGGCTGCACGACATCTCGGGCTTCGACATCGGCGCCGAGGCCGAGCGCCACGGCCTGCTGGCCTATGGCTCGAGCCTCATCTACAGCAACTCGACCAACACCGTGCCGATGTTCTCGGTGTTGCTGCGCAAGGCCTCGGGCGCGGGCTACTATGCGATGGCCGGCATGCCCTACGACCCGGTGGTCCAACTCTCGACCTGCCTGTCGCGGCTGTCGGTGATGGAGGGCCGGACCCTGGCGATCGCGGCCTACAACACCAAGCTCGACGACGACTTCCAGATCGTCAGCGCCGATCCAGCCGAGCGGGCCAAGATCGAGGCCGGCATGAGGGAGGTCGAGGCCCGGATCGAGGCCGACATGGATCCGTTCGTCGCCGCCCGCCAGATGGACACCGACGAGATCGTCGAGCTAGGCGCCTTGCGCGGCTGGCTGTGCGACCTGGTCGAGATGGCCTACCAGGGCACCGGCTATCGCCGGATCAAGAACCCGCGGATCTGGTCGATGCACGACCTGCGCGAGCTGGTCGGAGGCCCGCGATGACGGTGCGGTCGGCGCCGGTGACGGTCGCGACCGGCGGCCCGGCCGAGGGTGCGGCTGCGGACGGCCCGCGCTGGTGCGAGCGCTGCGACGGCGTCGGCCTGTGGACCGCGGTGGTCGCACCCGGCGATCTGATCCGGCCCGGTCAGCGGCTCGGCCGGCTCGAGCGGCTCGGGATCGATCACGCGATCGTGGCCAGCGCCGGCGCCTCGGGCCGGGTGATCGACGTCGCCGGCCACGGCCGCGTACGCACGCCGGTCGATCACAGCACGACCCTGGTCGAACTCGATCGTCAGGCCGGGCTCGCCGACGTCACCGCCGCCGCCGCGAGCGCCGCCACCGTCGCCGGCGAGCTGACCATCCGCGCGCCGTCGAGCGGACGGTTCTACGGTCGCTCGGCGCCGGGCAAGCCGCCGTTCGTCGCGGTCGGCGATCCGGTGCGCCCCGGCCAGACCGTCGGCCTGCTCGAGGTGATGAAGTCCTTCCACCGGGTCACCGCCGGCGACGACCTGCCGCCGACCGCGCGGGTGACCGCGATCGTTGTGACCGATGACGCCGACGTCGACGCCGGCGCCGTGCTGGTCCGCCTGGATGCCACGCCATGACCACCCCGACCACCGGCCCGCGCGCCCTGCCCTTCGACCTCGTGATCGAGGGCGGCATCCTGATGACCCCGGGCGGCCGGGTCCACGCCGACATCGGCATCCGCGCCGGCCTGATCGCCGCGATCGGCGATCTGTCGTCGGTGCGCACCGCCGAGATCCTCGACGTCGGCGGCGCCCACGTCCTGCCCGGCGTGATCGACGCCCAGGTCCACTTCCGCGAGCCCGGCCACACCCACAAGGAGGACCTGGCCACCGGCACCGCCGCCGCGGTGCTGGGTGGCGTGACCGCGGTGCTGGAGATGCCCAACACCGAGCCGCCGACCACCACCGTGGCGGCGATGGCCGACAAGGTCGCGCGCCTCGCCGGGCGGGCCCGCTGCGACGTCGGCTTCTTCATCGGCGCCACCGCCGCCAACGCCGGCGAGCTCGGCCAGCTCGAGGGCCTGCCCGGCTGCGCCGGCATCAAGGTCTTCATGGGCAGCTCGACCGGCAGCCTGCTGGTCGCCGACGACGAGACCCTGGCCACCGTGTTCGCCAGCGGCAACCGGCGGATCGCGCTGCACGCAGAGGACGAGGACCGGCTGCGGGCCCGCAAGGCGCTGGCCATTGCCGGCGATCCCGCGAGCCACCCGCTGTGGCGCGACGCCGAGACCGCGCTGACCGCGACCTGGCGAGCGCTGGCCCTGGCCCGCCGCTTCGGCCGCCGGGTCCACGTGCTGCACGTGACCACCGCCGACGAGCTCGAGGTCCTGGCCGGCTGCAAGGACCTCGCGACCTTCGAGATCCTGCCGCAGCACCTGACCCTGGTCGCGCCCGATTGCTACCACCAGCTCGGCACCCGGGCCCAGATGAACCCGCCGATCCGCGATCGCACGCACCAGGAAGCGCTGTGGGCCGCGATCAGCTCCGGCCTGTGCGACCTGATCGCCACCGATCACGCGCCGCACACGCTCGAGGAGAAGGCCCGGCCCTACCCGCAGAGCCCGTCGGGCATGCCCGGGGTCCAGACCATGCTGCCGATCATGCTCGACCACGTCGCCGCCGGCCGGCTGACGCTCGAGCGCCTGGTCGACCTGCTGTGCGCGGGGCCGGCCCGGGTCTGGGGCCTGGCCGGCAAGGGTCGGCTCACGGTCGGCGCCGACGCCGATCTCACGATCGTCGATCTGTCCGCGCGCCGGACGATCCGCGACGCCGACATGGCCTCGCGCTGCGGCTGGACCCCGTTCGACGGCCGCGAGGTGGTCGGCTGGCCGGTGGCGACCCTCGTCCGCGGCCACGTCGTCATGCGCGACGGTCAGCTCGAGGGCGAGCCGCGTGGCCGCGCGCTGCGCTTCGTCGAGACCCTGGCCGCGAACCCGCCGACCTGACCGCCGTCGCCCGACGGCGCCGGCCTGCACGTCCGCGCCAACCGGCCGAGTTCTCCCGATGCCGTGTCACGCTCGCTCGCGACGCCGATGGTCACGCCGGCCGAGCCGCGGGCGCCGCACCCGCCCCCGGCCGAGTTCGACGACTACGTGATCGTGCGCCGGCTCGGCGGTGGCGCGATGGGCGAGGTCTACCTGGCCGACGACACCGTCCTCGCCCGACCGGTCGCGATCAAGTTCATCGCCGGCGTCGACCCCGACGTCACGACCCGTCAGCGGTTCCTGATGGAGGCCCGCGCCGCCGCCCGGATCCAGCACCCCAACGTGGTCAGCATCTACCGGGTCGGCGAGATCGACGAGCGGCCGTACCTGGTGACCGAGCTGGTCCGCGGCAAGCTGGTGTCCGACCTGCCGCGGCCGATGGCGGCGCCCCAGGCCCTGGCCCTCGCGATCGACCTCGCGCGTGGCCTGGCCGCCGCCCACCGCCGCAGCGTCGTCCACGGCGACGTCAAGCCGAGCAACGCGATGGTCAGCGACGACGGCGTCGCCAAGCTGGTCGACTTCGGCCTGGCCCGGGTGGTCCAGGACGACGGCGACGACGCCTCGGCGACGATGATCGGCACCCCCGACTACCTGGCGCCAGAGCTGTGGAGCGGGCATCCGGCGTCGCGACGCGCCGATGTCTACGCGCTTGGCGCGGTGCTGTACGAGCTCCTGGCCGGCACGACCCCGTTCGCCGACATCGCCGCCAGCCAACTCGGGCGGGTGGTGTGCGAGCGCGATGCGGCGCCCCTGCCTGGCGAGCCGCGCCTGGCGGCGGTGGTCGCGCGCTGCTTGGCCCGCGCCCCCGAGCAGCGCTACGCCAGCGGCGAGGAGCTGCGGCTCGCGCTCGAGCAGCTCGGCTCGCTGCGGACCGAGCTGGCCAGCCTCGACCAGAACCCCTACGCCGGCCTGCGGGCGTTCGACGCCGCCCAGCGCGGCCTGTTCTTCGGCCGCGAGCCCGAGGTCAGCGCGATCGTCGAGCGGCTGCGATCCGACGCGGTGCTGGTGGTCACCGGCGACTCCGGCGTCGGCAAGTCGTCGCTGTGTCGGGCCGGGGCCCTGCCCGCGATCCTCGACGGTGCGCTCGCCGGCGGGCGGAGCTGGTCGGCGATCACGATGGTCCCCGGCCGTCACCCGCTGGCCAGCCTGGCCGCCGCGCTCGACGATCCTGGCCTCGCCGCCCGGGTGCTCGCCGATCCCGAGGCCCTGGTCCGCGAGCTCCACCGCCGGGCCGGCGCCGGCGGCCTGATCCTGTTCGTCGATCAGCTCGAGGAGCTGGTCACCGTCGGCGCGCCCGACGAGGTCGCGGCCTTCGACGCCGCGCTGGCCCGGCTGAGCGAGGGCACCGCCGCGGTCCGGCTGATCGCGACGGTGCGCGCCGACTTCCTGACCCGGCTGGCCGCGCTGCCGCGCTTCGGTCAGGAGCTGGCCCGGGTCCTGTACTTCGTGCGCCCGCTGCCGCCCGAGCGGCTGCGCGACGTCATCGTCGGGCCGGCCGCGGCCACCGCGATCGGCTTCGAGTCCGAGGCGATGATCGACGAGCTGGTCGCGACCACGGCCGAG
>JAYVSF010000223.1:0-4700 GCA_043775605.1 Myxococcales bacterium | reverse complement strand
GGCGCCAGTCCTTGAAGTGGGAATAGAGGACGACAAAGATCATCGCGAACGAGAAGATCGAGAGCAGCCCGATCAGCCGGGTCGCCGCTTGCTGGCTCTGAAACTGGCCGCCGAACTGCACCGAGTAGCCGGTCAGATCGACGTGGTCGCGGATCGCGGCCTCGAGATCCTTGACCACCGCCCCCAGATCGCGACCCGACACGTTGGCGGACACCACGATCCGGCGCTGCGCGTTCTCGCGGACGATCTGGTTGGGACCCGAGCTCTCCTCGACGGCCGCGACCATGCGCAGGGGCACCTTGCCCATGGGCGTATCGATCAGGGCGTCGGCGATCCGCGCGGGATCCGCGCGGGTGGCGTCGTCGAAGCGAACCACCACGTCGTAGGTCTTCTGGCCGTCGAGGACCTGGCCGACCACCTTGCCTCCGAGCGCGGCCTCGAGCCACTCGGTCACCGCGCCCGGCGGCAGGCCGTAGTTCCGGGCCTGATCGCGCTTCACCCGGATCGTCAACTGCGGGATCAGGACCTGCTTCTCGATCTGGAGGTCGACCACCCCGGGCACCTTGGCCATCGCGTCGAACGCCTCCTGGGCCTTGCCGCGCAGCCCGCCCAGGTCGTCACCGAAGATCTTCACCGCGATCTGCGCGCGCACGCCCGACAGGAGGTGATCGAGCCGGTGCGAGATCGGCTGGCCGATGTTGACCACCACCCCGGGCAGGCGATCGAGGCGGGCCCGGAGATCGTCGAGGATCTGGGTGCGGGTGCGGCCCGAGCGCCGGAGGTCGACATCGATCTCGGTGTAGTGGACGCCCTCGGCGTGCTCGTCGAGCTCGGCGCGGCCGGTGCGCCGCCCGGTCGAGATCGCCTCCGGCACCGCGAGGATCTGCTGCTCGGCGAGAGCGCCGATCCGGTCGGATTCGGACAGCGACGTGCCCGGGACCGTGAGCAGGTTGATCGTGACCGTGCCCTCGTTGAAGGGTGGCAAGAACTCGCGGCCCATGAACGGCACCGCGACCGCCGCCGCGATGACCAGCACGGCCGCCCCGGCCATCACCTTGTACGGATGGCCCAGGGTCCAGCCGAGCACCGCGCGCTGCCGGTGCTTGAGGAAGCGGACCAGAAAGCCGTCCTGCTCGTGGCCCATCACCTTGGCCCGCGGCAACAGGTAATAGGCCAGGACCGGGGTCACGGTGAGCGAGACCACCATCGACGCGAGGATGGCCACGATGTACGCGACCCCCAGCGGTGCGAACAGGCGGCCCTCGATGCCGGACATCGCGAACAGGGGCACGAACACCAGGATCACCACGGCGGTCGCGAACACGATGGAGCCCCGGACCTCCATGGACGCGCGACCGATGACGATCAGCGCGGATTCCTGGTCGGCCGCGGCCCGGTGGCGATTCTCCTTCAGCCGCCGGAACACGTTCTCGACGCCGACGATGGCGTCGTCGACCAGCTCGCCGATCGCGACCGCCAGCCCACCCAGCGTCATCGTGTTGACCGAGAGGCCCATGAGCTTCATGACCAGCGCGGTGACCACGAACGACAGCGGGATGGCGGTGAGCGTGATGAAGGTGGTGCGGAAGTTGAGCAGGAACAGGAACAGGACGATGACGACCAGGATGGTGCCGTCACGGAGGGCCTCGGCGACGTTGGTCACCGATGCCTTGATGAAGTTGGCCTGACGGAACAGGATCGTGGTGTGGACGTCTTTCGGCAGCGACTTGCCGGAGGCGTCGGCGAGCACGCGCTCGATCTGACCGGTGAGCGCGATGGTGTCGGCGCCAGGCTGCTTCTGGATGCTGAGGATGACGGCGGGGTGGACGGTGGCGACGCCGGTCGCGCTTTTGACGCCGACGCCGGCGTCGCCGCGCAGCGTCCGAGGAGCCTCGACCACCTGGGCGACCTGGCCCAGCGTGATCGGCACGCCGTCGCGGGTCACCACCACGGTGTCGCGGATCTCATCGACGGACGCGGTCCGGGCCAGGTTGCGGACCAGGTACTCCTGGCTCTTGCGATCGACGAAGCCGCCGGTGGTGTTGCCCTGGCTGAGGCCCGCCGCGACCTCCACCTCCTCCAGCGTGACCCCCATCGCGGCCAGCTTCTCGGGCGAGACCTGGACCTGGTACTGCTTGACCCCACCGCCGATGGCGATGACCTGGGCGACGCCGGGAATCGCGAGCAGCCGCGGGCGCAGGGTCCAGTCGGCGAGTGAGCGCAGGTCCATCGGCGCGGTCGCCGGCGCGGTGCCGTCGGAGTAGAGGCCGACCAGCAGGATCTCGCCCATGATCGATGCGATCGGGCCCATGGTCGGGGTCACGCCCTTGGGCAGCGACTCCGCGGCGAGCTGCAGCCGCTCCTGCGTCATCTGCCGGGCCCGCATGATCTCGACGCCCCAGCCGAACTCGACGTTGATGACCGACAGCCCGATCCCCGATGTCGACCGGATCCGCTCGACGCCGGGCGCCCCGTTGAGCGCGGTCTCCACCGGCCGGGTGACGAGGACCTCGACCTCCTCGGGCGACAGGCCGCCCGCCTCGGTCATGATGGTCACCGTCGGTCGGTTGAGGTCGGGGAAGACGTCGACCGGCAGCTCGCGGATGACGAAGGTGCCGTAGACCACCAGCAGCGCCGCGGCCGCGACCACGAAGGTGCGATTGCGCAGCGAGAACTTGATGATGTGGTCGAACATGGGGCGGCTACCTGGACGTCCGGAGCTGGTAGGTGCCCTGGGTGACCACGCGGTCGCCCTTGCCCAGGCCGGCGCTCACCGCCCAGAAGTCGCCAGCGCGCGGACCGAGGACGATCTCGCGGCGCGTGAACACCTCTGGCGCGACATGGACGAAGGCGAAGCGTCGACCGCCATCCTCGATCACGGCGGCGTCCGGGATGCTCAACGTGGTCTGCGGGCCGCCCGCCCCGATCGCGACCTGCGCGAACATGCCGGGGCGGAGCAGCCCGCCGGCGTTGTCGACCGCGAGGACGACCTTGACCGTCCGGCTGGCGGGGTCGACGGTCTGGCCGATCCGATAGACCGTGCCGACCAAGGTCTGGGCGCGGCCCTCGACCCGGATGTCGGCGGTGCCCGCCGTCTCGATCCGCGGCACGTCGGCCTCGAAGACGTTGGCCTCGACCCACAGCGTGGTCGCGTCGATGATCGTGTAGACGACCTGATCGGCCGCGACCTGCTGCCCGATCGACACGCCGGCGAGCGCGATCGTGCCGTCGATGGGCGAGGTGATGGTGAGCCGTCGCAACCCGCCACTGCCGAACAGGGCGGCCTGCTGGGTGGCGAGCTGCAGCTCGCGATCGGCGAGCTCGAGGGCGAGTTCGGCAGCCTGGATGTCCTTCTGGGCGACGATGCCGTCGAGCGCGCGCTCACGCGCGAGCTCGCGCTCGGCCTGCGCGCGGCGGGCCCGCGCTTGCGTGACCTCCGACCGGGCCTGGAGCGCCTGCGATTGCAGCGCGCCGCTGTCGGCCGCGCCCGGGGTCTGCTCGAGGACGAACAGGGCCTGGCCCCGCTTGACTCGATCACCGATGAACGGCAGCGCTCGACCGCCGATCGGCGTGATCCGCCCGGGCTGAGGCGCCGCGATCGTGGCCTGGCCGTCGATCCGCGGGATCACGCGGCCGACGGTGTCAACCCGCGCCTGGATCTCGCGGTCCTGGGCCACGGCGGTCCGCACCGCGAGGAGGAACTGCGACTCCTTGGCCATGTAGACCCCGCCCGCGGGCAACGCGGTCGTCCTGGTCGCGGCCGGCGTGGGCTCGTCGTCCTCGCCACCATGAGCGCGCACCACGAGCGGCGCGGCGACCAAGACGAGGATGGTCGCGGCCGCCGCGACCTTGGTGCGAACCGCCCGCCAGCGCACCACCGAGACGATGAGGATCACCAGGATCAAGGCCGCGCTGCCGCCGCCGATGACCTTCCATGGCAACGACTGGACCGTCGGCTTGGGCGATGCAGCGGCGGGCGCCGCGGTGAAGTCGACATGCTTGAGCTCGACCAGCTCCAGCTCGGCCTGGGCCTCGATCGTGGCGACGACCGAGTAGCTACCCGGCGCGACCCTGGCGACCGCGTGATAGACCCCGGCCGTCGCGGTGGCCTCCGCGACCACCTTGACCGGCGTGGGCCCGGCCAGCTCGAGCTCCACCTTCGCGTGCTCGATCGGTGCGTTGGTGGCGTAGTCGGACAGGAACGCGAGCAGACTGACGTCGCCGTCATCGGCCGGGGCCAGGTACTTGAGCAGCAACTCGACGTGCTCGCTGTTGCCGCCTGCGGTCCGCTTGCCATCCGCGCCCGGGCCGGAGGCCCCTGTCGGCTTCGCGACCTCGCCATGATCCTCGCCGCCGTGGGCGAACGCCGATGACGGCGCGATGACCAGGCAGGCGATCAGGACGAGGCGATGGACGAGGTGGTTCATGGTGTGGTGTCCAGGGTGCCGCCGGTGGCGAGCTCGAGCTCGCCGAGCGCGATGGCCGCGTCGTGGCGCGCGGTCAGGGCCGCGACCTGGGCCCGCAACCCCCGGTCGCGGACGACGAGGAAGGCCAGGAGGTCGAGCTTGCCGCCGGTGTAGGCGTGCTCGTAGAGTTCGAGGGTCGTCGCGAGCTCGGTCGCCACCGCCTGGAGGTCCAGCGCCCGCTGGCGGGCCTCGTCGTAGTGGGCCCGAGCCGCCGCGACCGTGGCGTCGATCGAC
>JAYVSF010000222.1:0-15986 GCA_043775605.1 Myxococcales bacterium | reverse complement strand
GTTAGATACGCGAAATAGCTCACGGTGACACGCGCCACGGAGGGCTGAGGGAGATCATTCGAAAAGGTGGAACCATTTGCTCGGCAGTTCGCCGGATTCGATGGCCTGGGAAAGCAACCGTGCTGGTCTCAGCCGTGACCCTTCGCAAGGGCGCTGCACAGCATGTGACTCTGAATGGAAGTCGCTGTGAGCGGATTTCAGCGTTTCTCCTGAGCAAGGGTAGTGACGATGATCCGGAACGGTTGACGTTCAATGCAAATCGATACAGTAAGGGCAGTCAGATCTACGGCCAAGGCTTCTTGTTTGACGATGAGGACGCCAAAGCGACGCCGTTATCAGAAATGTCCGCGCTTCTTGACGCGCATCCTGATTGCAGACTGCGCGTTCTCCCGTTCTTGGGCGGCAAGGAACTTACGCAGCAGCCCGTCCCAACGCCGCGACGATGGGTGATCTATCTGAGTGACTTGCGCGAGGAGGCCGAATTAGTGGCATGGAAGCCACTTGCCGATATTGTTCGATCAAAGGTGAAACCAGAGCGGGATAAGTTGGGTGACAACCCCGTAAACACGCCCTTGAAACGAAGGTGGTGGGCATATCAGGCGCATCGGCCCGATTTCTATGAATCAATCAAGACCCACACGCGAGTGCTGGCGATTTCTGAGGTAACAAAGCATCTGGCCTTTGCATTTCTTCCGACCGGACTCATCTACTCTCACAAGCTGATACTATTTGTCATGCAGTCGTTCGCAGAGTTCGGAGTGATGCAATCACAGTCCCATGAGGTTTGGGTACGGATGTTCTCTGCGCCGCGGGGCGATGCCTTCAATTACGCGGCTTCGGACTGCTTTCTGACGTACCCCTTTCCCAAGGAAGCCGAGATGCGACGTTGCAACGTTGCATCTGAGTCCACCTATCAGCTGCGGGAAGCCGTTCTCCGGACGAAGCAGTGGGGCCTCACGGATCTGTATAACGCCTTTCACGATCCCGACGAGGCCGACGAGGCGGTGCTTCGGCTGCGCGAGTCGCACGCCGCAATGGACCGCGCGGTCCTCGACGCCTATGGCTGGGCCGATGTTCGGCCGATCTACGAGTTCATTCTCGACTACGAGGAAGAAGATGAGGATGACGAGGCCGCTACGGGGCGGCGCAAGAAGAAGCCGTGGCGGTATCGCTGGCCGGATGAGGTTCGCGATGAAGTGCTCGCGCGGCTGCTGGAGTTGAACGCGTGGCGGGCGAAGGAAGAGCGCGAGGCGGCAGCGGCCGGCGGGCCAGCCGCGCCTGCGGGCGGTGGTGGCAAGGGCAAGGGGCTGGCCAAGGGCGCGAAGAAGGTGGCGGCGAAGGGGCAGAGCAGTCTGTTCGGCAACGAGGATGATTAGATGACAACACTACTCCAGAAGATTTCGCTACAAGCGTACCGGGGCATCTCCGGTGTGGTCCTCGATCAGCTCACGCCCGTGAGCCTGATCGTCGGCGCCAGCAATGCCGGTAAGAGCTCAATTCTGGAGGCTGCCGGTCTCATGTTGCGGCCCCCGGATCCTGGGCAATGGGTGAGCGCCGTTCGTCGCCGCGACTCCGACGTGTCTCTCGTCGATGGCATCTGGTCAATGTTCCCGCGAGCCGAGGCGCCACACCCGGATGATGGGATTCAGGAGTCAGAACTCATCGTCTTGGATGCGGTTCTCTGGGCAGTACCCCGCCACGTCGAAGCGCGAGCCTTTGTCTTGCAAGTCCCCGGTGCATTTGAGGGTGCCGACCTGGCCGTGCGAGTGGACGTGAGCGTGAACGGAAAACCCGCTGTCGAAATGAGATTTGCGACATCGAGGCCCGTGGTGCATGACGTACCAGTCTATCGTGTGCTTACCGTCACGCCGAGCTCTCACTATTCCACTAGCGTATTCGTGGAACAGCTTAGCCAGGTGGTCGATGCCGGGCGAAAGCAACTCGCTATCATGCTTCTCCAGATCTTTGATCCCGCCGTGGAAGACCTCGACGTTGTCGTGTCAGGCGATCGCAGAGCCGTGCGTGTCACGCATGCGGAGCGCGGCGTAGTCGACTTGTCGTCGTTTGGCGACGGTATGCGCCGCGCTGCAGTGCTAGCGTTGGCACTCACGCGAGCATATCAGGGTGTGCTCCTGATCGACGAGATCGAAGCCGGCATACATCGCAGTGTTCTCCGGCCTGTGCTCGAGAAGCTGATCGAAGCCGCCGCCGCCTCTCAGGTCCAGATCATCGCTACGACCCACAGCCTTGAGGCCGTCGACACAATCATCGGCGCCGTGGAGGCGCGACAGACTCCCGAGTCGCTCAGCGCGTTCTGGCTTCAGCGCAGCGGCGGGAAGCACGAGGTCCGGCGCTACGACTTCGCCAAGCTATGCACGCTTCGGGATGGGGGGCTCGACATCCGATGAGCCAGTTCGTCTACCTCATCGCCGAGGGCGTGCACGACGTCGCGTTTCTGGGCAAGCTGATGGCCGTCGTGCATGGCGCCAAGCGGATCAAGAGGCTTGAAGAGCTCACGGGGTTCCTGCACGACTGGCTTGAGGACGGGTTCGCGTGGCCGCGAAAGGTGGGCGGTCTCCACGACATCGAGAGGCTATCGGTCCCAGCGCCCGTGCTCTACCGTCTGGGATCCGACGACATTGTTGTGCTGCGGAACGCGCAAGGAATCACCGAGATTGGCAGGACGCTTGAGGTCGACCTCGAGGCTTTCAGCCGAGCGCATGATGGCCCTCGCTCCATCGGCGTCGTGCTGGACAGCGACGACGAAGATCCGGGAAGGCGCTTCGCCAAACTTCAGAATACGCTCGCCGCGTTGAAGCTGGACGCGCCTACTGCAGTCGGTTCCGTGACGACGGGCGTCCCCCGGGTTGGCGTCTTCGCGCTGCCTGCGCCTAGTGTCCCTGGAACGCTCGAAGACGTGCTCTTGGCTCTCGGTGATGTAGCGTACCCGGAACTCGCTGCGGCGGCCCGCGGTCATGCCGAACACTGGCGGACCGTCGCCGACGGCAATCCGACCGCGTCCGACTGGAAAGAGATCCGGAAGCCGGCGGGCGCCAAGAAGGCGGCCATCAGCGCGATGACGGCCGTCCTCAAGCCCGGGAAATCGACACCGGCCTCCCTGGAGGACAACGGATGGGTGAGCGATCAGACCAAGGCGTTGGCCTGTCTGACGCCTACACTTGCATTCCTGGACGCGCTTTTCGCGCCAACTGCGCCGGCTCCCGCGTCGGCTGCCGCCCCCTCGCTCACCACCAGCCCATGACCACCTCCGCCGAAATCCGCGCCCGCCTCGTCGAGACTCTCGAGGTCGATCTCGTCGGGCCAGGCCCCGGCCACCCGCTCGAGAACGAGCGGCTGCGCTACGACGAGCCACCGTCGCGCTGGTACCTCACCGGCTTCCTGGTGCCGACCGACGCGCCGGAGATCCAGCGGTACGACCCCGAATCGGTCGAGGTCGTCGACGCGGTGGTCGGGTCCGAGGAGGGCACCGGCGACGATGACGTCGAGCCCGACCGACCGCCGGCCCGGAAGGTGTACCTGCCGTCGTCGCTCGGCATGAGCGTCCTGGTCTCGCCCGAGGAGACCGAGTTGACGGCCGTCGTGCAGTGGGGTGACTACACCAAGGCCTCGGCCGACGATCCCGAACATCCGGACCGGATGGTGTGGCAGCGCAAGCAGCGCCGGGAGATTGTCCCGGTGCCGATTCCGGACGGCAGGCTCGATCCGATCGCCGTGCCCGACAGCCGGGGCATCTGTCTGTTCGTCTCGGCCCGGACCGTCGGCAACCTGGGAGCGCGCGGCGCCGACCTGCGGCCGGGGACCCGGGCGGTCTCTGTGTTCGTCGTCAATCAGCGCGATCCCGAGGCCGAGGAGCGCAAGGAGCAGGGCCTCATCTTCCAGGTCCAGCTCATCTTGAAGTCGCGCCGCGGCTTCACGCCCCGGCCCAACCTGCGCGGGCTGGCCGACGACGATCCCGACGAGCGGATCGCGGATCTGCAATATCGGACGTCGGTCGAGTACGCGGTCGGCCACGGCGTCGCGACCCACGCGGTCGTGAGCCATGACGCCTGCCACGAGGTCCTCAGCACCTGGATCCCGCAGGCCGCGGTCGAGAAGGTCGAGCCGAGCAACCTCAAGGACGTCGAGCTCGGGATGGAGCACCTGGCGCGCGTGGCGTCCGCGGCCGAGGCCCGGGGCAAGCTGGCCGCGCTCGGGGCGGAATACAGCGAGTGGATCACGCGGCAGCGGGAAGCCGCGCCCGGCGACGGCCAGCGCGGCGAGGTGGCCAAGGATCTGCTCGACCACTGCGAACGCGCTCGCAAGCGCATCGTCCAGGGGCTCGACGAGCTGGAAGAGCCGATGGTGCTCGAGGCGTTCCGCGTCGCGAACCGCACGATGGCGGCGGCCGCGCGCCAGCGGACCGCGCAGGTCAAGGGCTGGCGGCCCGACCAGGTCGGCGCTCCGGCCTGGCGGCCGTTCCAGCTCGCGTTCGTGCTGATGAACCTGCGCGGCATCGCTCGGCCGACCGACCCCGAGCGCGAGGTCCTCGACCTGCTGTTCTTTCCGACCGGCGGTGGCAAGACCGAGGCGTACCTCGGGCTGGCGGCCTTCACGCTGGCGCTCCGCCGGCTGCGCGACCCCGGCGTGACCTCGGCGGGGATGACCGTGCTCATGCGCTACACGCTGCGCCTGCTCACGCTCGATCAGCTCGGCCGCGCGGCGACGCTGATCTGCGCGCTCGAGCTCGAGCGCCAGCAGGACGTCGCGAAGCTCGGCAAGTGGCCGTTCGAGATCGGGCTGTGGGTCGGTCGCACGGCGACGCCCAACCGCATGGGCAAGAAGGGCGACAACGACCGCGGCTCGGCCCGGGCTCGCACCATCGCGTTCCAGAACGACAGCAAGTACAAGCCCGCACCGATCCCGATCGAGACCTGCCCGTGGTGCGGCACCAAGTTCGAGCCCACGTCGTTCCGGCTGGTGCCGAGCACCGATCAGCCCAGCGATCTGCGGATCACCTGCGCCAACGAGGACTGCGCGTTCACGCGCGACAACCCGCTGCCGATCGTCGCCGTCGACGAGCCGCTGTACCGGCGCCTGCCGTGCTTTGTGATCGCCACCGTCGACAAGATCGCGTCGCTGCCGTGGCTGTCGACGCCCGGCAAGCTGTTCGGAAAGGTCGACCGGTTCGACGCGGCCGGCTTCTACGGTCCGGGTGATGGCGCCGGAGGCAGTCGGCTACCGCAGCCACTGCTGCCGCCGGACCTCATCATCCAGGACGAGCTGCACCTCATCAGCGGGCCGCTCGGGACCATGGTCGGCCTGTACGAGACCGCGGTCGAGGCCCTCTGCGTGCGGGAGGTCGGGAAGGATCGTGTGCGGCCGAAGATCGTCGCGTCGACGGCCACGGTGCGACGGGCCGAGGCCCAGGTCCGCGCGCTGTTCAATCGCGACGTTGACGTATTCCCGCCGCCGGGGCCCGATCGACGGGACTCGTTCTTCGCCCATACGGTCCGGGCCGACGAGAAGCAGCCGCGGCTGTACGTCGGCGTCGCGGCCCAGGGCCGCAGCTTGAAGGTCGTGCTGCTGCGCGCGTACCTCGCGCTGCTGTCGGCGACCAAGAAGCACTACGACGCCGCCGGTGGCGCGGCCAATGCGACCAACCCGGCCGATCCCTACATGACGCTGCTCGGCTACTTCAACGCCCTGCGCGAGCTGGGTGGTAGCCGCCGTATCGTCGAGGACGAGGTCCGGAGCCGGCTCCAGGGCTACTTCCGTCACCGCCGGATCGGGGAGGTCGACGGCCCGTTCGTCGACCGGACCATCCAGTTCGAGGCGGTCGAGCTGACGTCGCGCGAGCCGACCAACCGCGTGGCCCAGGCCAAGCGACGGCTGGCGCTGCCGTTCGCCGAGGATGGCCGGGTCGACGTCGCGCTCGCCACCAACATGATCTCGGTCGGTCTCGACATCACCCGCCTCGGGCTGATGGTCGTGCTCGGCCAGCCCAAGACCTCGGCCGAGTACATCCAGGCGACGAGCCGGGTCGGTCGCGAGGAGTCCAAGCCCGGCCTGGTGATCACGCTGCTCAACGTCCACAAGCCCCGCGATCGCTCCCACTACGAACGGTTCGAGGCCTACCACGAGTCGTTCTATCGCGCGGTCGAGGCCACCAGCGTCACGCCGTTCGCGCCGCGCGCGGTCGATCGCGGGCTGGCCGCGGTGGTGGTGGCGCTCGCGCGTCACGGTGAGCCCGCGCTGACGGCGGCCGCGCGCGCAGCGGACCTGGCCCAGTATCGCAACCGGCTCGGCTGGCTCACCACCGCGGTGCGGACGCGGGCCGAGGCCCACCTGAAGGACTTCGACCCCGACGAGCGCGAGGAGCTCGGGGCGAAGATGGAAGCGCGGGTCGGTGACCTGCTCGACGCCTGGGAGCAGATCGCGGCCGAGAAGGCGGCGGTTCAGGCTGGCCTCCAGTACGGGCCGTCCGAGGCCAGGCCGAAGCCACCGCTCTTGCACGACCCGCTCGATGCCGATCTCAAGAGGGAGCCGCCCCAGTCTCGGCTGCGGAAGTTCAAGGCCCAGTGGTCGCTGCGCGACGTCGAGGCCGAGGTGCCCGTGATCGTGCGTCGCCTCGATGGCGGGACGCCGGAGTCGACATGAGCATCATCAAGATCCGGCAGAGCCAGATCATCTCGACCTACGGGCCGGGGGCCCTCGTCGACCTCCCGGACCAGGCCGTGCTGGTGGCGGGGCTCGAGCACTGGCAGGGTGACGCCCAGCTCGTCCCCGAGCCGCGCTTGCTGGCCAACCTGCGCCAGCGGCTCAACCTACCGTTTCTCGAGCTGCGGTCGCCGCCGGTGCCGGTCCGGCCCGAGGACGTCGGGATCGGCATCGTCGCCTGGCAGTTCCCCGAGTGGTTCGTCGCCCAGTTCGAGGCCAGCGACCGGACGCACGGGCGGTCGCGCCCGCTCGTGCATCGCCGGAGCCTGGTCAAGGGGCGCTACAGCGGGGAGGAGATCGGCAAGCGCAAGCGCAAGGACTGGCCGGTCGTGCCGATCCGCTTCGTCCAGGCGTGCCCGAACGGCCACGTCAGCGACATCGACTGGTCGCGCCTCGTTCACGGCGACGGCGTGACCTGCGGCGGGCAGCTCTGGTTCGACGAGCGGGGCACGACCGGCGATCTCGCCGAGCTGTACGTGCGCTGCGACGGCTGCCGGTCGCCCGAGGGCGGTGTCCGTCAGTTGCCCCTGGTCACGCTGCAGAGCCGCCCCGACGAGCCGTCGCGGCTCGGCGACTGTCGTGGCGAGCGCCCGTGGCTGGGGTCGATGGCCCGCGAGGACTGCGTCGGTCGCGCTGGCGCGGCCCATCGCAACAAGCTCTTGATCCGGCACGCCAGCAACGCGTACTTCCCGGTCGTCGAGAAGGCGATCTCGATCCCGGATCACGACGAGCGCGTGCGCAAGGCCGTCGACGCGATCTGGGACGACTTCCTGTCCGTCGCGGAGTCGCCGGCAGATGTCCGGCGCGAGCGCAGGAAGCAACGCGTTGCGCAGGCGCTCGACGGGCTGACCGACGCCGAGGTCTGGGCCGAGTGCGAGCGGCGACGTTGTGGCGCCGTCGAAGGCCCCCGGCGGCTGCGCGATGTCGAGCTCGACACGTTCATGTCGGTGCCCGCGGAGCTAGGCGTCGACACGCCCGAGGGCGACTTCTACGCCCGCCGCCTGCCGCTCGCGAGCGACCGCACCGGCGCCATCGCCGCCATCGAGCGGATCGTACTCGTCCACCGCCTGCGGGAGGTCGTGGCGGAGATTGGCTTCACGCGCTTCGAGTCCCTCGGCGTGCCTGTCGATTCCGAGGTCGATCTCGGGGTCGGCCTGGCCGCGCTGGCCCTCGAGACGCGCTGGCTGCCGGCGGTCGAGAATCGCGGCGAGGGAATCTTCTTCGCCCTCGATGCCGACCGGGTCAGGGCGTGGACGGCGTTGCCCGCTGTGCGGCAGCGGGCGCGGGCGTTCCACGGCGGCATCCAGGGCATGTCGAAGAGCTCGATCTCGATCGAGCGAGTCGAACAGATCCACATGCCGTACGTCATGCTCCACTCGCTGGCACACCTGCTCCTGACGGCGATCTCGCTAGAGTGCGGATATTCCGCGGCGAGCATCCGCGAGCGGATCTACGTCCGCGAGGACGCCTACGGCATCCTGCTGTACACCGGCACGCCCGACGCCGAGGGTACGCTCGGCGGTCTGGTCCAGGTCGGCCGCAAGATCGCGCGGCACCTCGACGCCGCGCTCGAGCTGGGACGGCTGTGCAGCAATGATCCGGTGTGCGCCCAGCACAAGCCGGATCACAAGCACGAGGGTCGCGCCATGCACGGCGCCGCGTGCCACGGCTGTTTGCTCATCGCCGAGCCTTCGTGCGAGCGCCGCAACGAGCTGCTCGATCGATCGCTCGTGGTGCCGACGGTCGACCAGGCCGACGCGGCGTTCTTCAGCGAGGGGGCGTGAGCGCGGCCTTGCCGGTGCTGTCGGCCGCCACCCTCGGCGCGCTGGCCGGCGCGCTCGAGCGAGGTGTGCTCGTCGCGCCGTTCGCGGCGATGCAGGTCGGCCGCCACGTCGCCCGGGCCGAACAGGAAGAGGCGCTGCGCCTGGTGCTGGCGCTGTCCGTCGCGGGGCTCGAAGGCGGCGCCCTGGCCGTCGCGCTCCGCGTCGCCGAGGCGGCTCGTCGAACTGGCGAGGCCAGGCCTCAGCCGGCCCTCGTGTGGTCCGACCTGGACCTCGCCGGGTCCCGCGACACCGCCGTGGTCTGCAAGGAGCTGTTCCGCGGCGCCGAGCGGTCGGTGATCGTGTCGACCTACAACCTCGGCCACCGCGCCAAGGACGGAGCGCCGAAGGGCAACCCGGTCCTGCTGCCGCTCGCCACGCGCATGGCCGAGGTCGGCGACCTCACCGTGCGCCTGTTCGTGAACCTCCGCCGCCTGGACTTCATGGGCAAGGCATCCGAGCGCGAGGTCGAAGACGCGTTCGTCGGCTGGTTTCGCAACGAGCTTTGGCCGTGGGAGCCCCTGCCCGAGGTCTATTACGATCCCCGGTCCCTCTCGTCCACAGGCGACGCCAGCGCCTGCCTGCACGCCAAGTGCGTCGTCGTCGACGAGGCCCGAGCCTTCGTGACCTCGGCCAACCTGACCGAGGCCGCCCAGGGCCGCAACATCGAGGCCGGTGTGCTGCTCGACGACTCAGTCTTTGCCCGGAGCCTCTGCCGCCAGTTCGAGAGCCTGATCGATCGCGGTCACGTCCGTCGCCTCACCTTTTGCGAGCAAGGTGGCCCATGACCCGGACCCTGACGACGAAGACCCGGAGCAAGAGGACGACCGCGCGACTCGGCACGGCCAGGCTTGCGGAGATGATCGAGGACGCCACCGTCGATGCCCACGACGAGTCGGAGCAGGCCACCGGCTGGTTCACGATGTTCGAGGAGCACCTGGTGGTTCCGTTCGAGACGAAGGTGCTCGGCATCGTGGTCACCGTGACGAGCATCGACCTTCGCGACGAAGCCCAGATCGTGGCCGTCTGCACCCGCGGCCGCGAGCGCCAGGTGCTCCTGCTGGTTGACCTTCCGCTGGCCTCGCCGAAGCCGACCGGCGCCGAATGGATCGAGGCGTATCGACACTGGCTGGGTCGAAGGTGAGCGACGAGACCACGACGCCGACCGCCACGCCGACCGCCACGCCGGGCCCGACGTCGGCGTGACCGTCCCGCGCGGTGGGCTCGAGGGGGGGTCGCGATCAACCCTCGACACCTCGTGTCCGTCGGCCTGGTCGGCTTGCCATCTGCGTTGGCTGCGCCTGTGCAGCGGCGGCCGCCTGGGCGTCCCGCAGATGCTGGAGCGCGGTCCGGGGACGGCTGGTCGGTGCGCACCGGGCGAGGATCACCTTCCAGCCGTTGCGCGCTGCCGCCGCCGCCTGCACGATGCTCGCGACCGCGGCGGCGTCCACCCGATTCTCGGCGATGCGCACGATCCGGCCGTACTCCTCGGCGAGCGCTCGTCGCTCGGTCAGGTTCTTGCTGCGCGCGAGCACGCGGGCGTAGGCCTCGCACGAGTACGCGAAGGTCTCGCGCTGCCGGAACTCGATGTCGAGCAGCCACTCCTTGGTCCGGGTCTGGCGCAGGCCCACGGTGCCGCGCTTGCAGTTGTGGAAGATGTGGGCGGCCTCGTGGACGATGAAATCCGCGAAGGGATCGTCCTCGGTGAAGTACGCGGGCGAGACGTAGCAGGTCGTCTCCTCACTGACGCCGACCAGGCGGGGCGCGGTCTTCCCGAGCAGCTCGGCGCCCACGCTCGCAAGGTAGAGGTTCGCGAGCGTCCACGCCGAGTGGTCAAAGCCGCGGCCGAGCAGGAGCGACTCGATGTTCGTGCTGGTGACGAAGACGACCGACTTCTCGAGCGCAGCCAGCACGACGCCCTGCTCGGCGCGTGGAAACAGCCCGCGCACCATCGGCTCGACCTTGCCTCGGGTGAGCGCAACCCCATCGGCCACAGGCACCGGATGGTGCGCTCGGCCGTGGGCGAGCCGCGTCACCTCGCGAACCAGCGCGCGGCGGAGGTCGTCGTGGGCGCGGTTCGCCCGGTCGAGGTAGCTGTGGCTGCTCGACCACGCGGCAAGGTCGGGGTCGGTCACGCCCTTGCGCAGGTACCGCGCGACCTCGTTGGCAATCGTGCGGCGGCTGGGGGTCACGGGGCGACGGTACCCGACCCGGTCGGGCCGGGCAGGCCGAAGAAGCGGCGGGGGTTGTCGTCGGCGATCCGGGCGAGCAGGGCGGGGCCGAGGTCGGTGCGGGCGGTGAAGTGCGCGACCAGGTCGGCCTCGTGGTCGAGGTGGGGCGCGTCGCTGCCGAACAGGACGCAGGCGGGCCCGATCGCCTCGATCACCGCCGCGAGGTTGGGCTCGCCCGGCTCGAGCGCGACGAAGCCCTGGCGGCGGAAGTAGGCCGACGGCGCCATCCGCACGTGCTCGCCGACCTCGCCGGCGAGCTGGGCGTACTCGTCGTCGAGCCGCCACAGCCAGTACGGCAGCCAGCCGCAGCCGGCCTCGAGAAAGCCGACCCGCAACGTCGGGTGGCGCTCGAGCACGCCCGAGCCGATGAGGTCGAGCAGCGCCATCATCTGCTCCATCGGGTGCGAGCAGGCGTGCTGGGCGAAGCGGGTGGTGAAGCGATCGGCGCCGGCGGTCGGGACCCGGGCGTGGCTGCCCTCGTGCAGCGCGACCGCGATGTTGGCCGTCGCGCACGCCGCCCAGAACCGCTCGTGCGCGGGATCGCCGAGGGTGCGGCCGGCGACCGGGTTGGGTCGCAGTACCACCGCGCGCCAGCCGAGATCGACGATGCGGGTCAGCTCGGTCAGCATGGCCTCGGGATCGTGGCGGGCGATCGCGCCGACCCCGCGCAGGCGCGCCGGATCGGCGGCGCAGTAGCCGTGCAGCCACGAGTTGTAGGCGTGGGCGAACGCCGTGGCCCGGGCCGGCGCCATGCCGTCGACCGCCAGCAGGTAGTGGGCGTAGGTCGGGAACAGGAACGCGACGTCGACGCCGGCGTGATCCATCGCGGCGAGCTGACCGTCGGGCCGGGTCGCGGCCTCGAGCTGGGTGGCGCGGGCGAAGGTCGCCCGGGCGATCTCGCGCTGGGCGCGCTCGGAGAAGCCGCGCTGCAAGAGTTCACCGTCGATCATCGGCACCGGCGGCAGCGGCTCGAGCCCGCGCGGCCCGAGCCGGGCCAGGCGCTCGCGCAGCGGCTCGCGTGCGGCCTGATCGACCAAAACCGGGGCGCCGGCGCGAAACTCCGGCGGCAGGTGATCGCGCCACATCGCGATCGGCTCGATGACGTGACGGTCGCAGTCGATGATCATAGGAAGAGCGGCACCGGGTTGAGGGCATGTTCGGCCAGCGGCGTGGCGCGCCGGCCCATCGCCACCGGGACGTCGTAGAGCCGGCCGGGGCCGAGCCGCGGCCAGAAGTGGCGGAGGCCGGGCACCACGACCTTGACCGCGGACAGTCCGAGGTCGGGCCGGGTCTGATCGATGACCAGGACCTCGAGGCCGGCGGCGGTCGCGCGGTCGACGCACATCCGGACGTCATCGCGCAGATCGTCGGTGGTGACCGCGGCGAAGTCGGTGATGGCGCGGGCCGGCACCGCCGGCTCGGGGCGCAAGAAGCTGGCGTCACCGAGCGCGCCCGCGTCCCACGGCGCCGGCGCGGCGTCGTCGGGATCGAAGATCTGGTTGAGCTCGGTCAGCGCGCGCTGGACCCCGAGCCGGGCGTCGAGGTGGCAGCCGAAGCCGACCGCCCACCGGCCGCCGCGCCGGCGCTCGGCGAGCGCGACGAAGGTCGGGATGCCGAGATCGGTGGTGAGGTCGAGCACCCACAACGACCAGCCGAGCTCGCGATAGTGGGCGCGGAGGTCGGCGGCGAATGGCTGGCTCGCGCGATCGAGCTCGACCGCGGGCTGGCGCAATCGATTGTACCACCACAGCGCGACCGCATCGCGCTCGACCAGCTCGAGGAAGCCTTGCAGGATCGCCTCCTCGAGACAGTTGCCGGCGGCGTGGCCGTTGGGGTTGAAGCCGACCAGCTCGTGGTCGGCCACGGTCGGCGTGGACTGGTAGCAGTACGCGGTCGGCAGGTGGCGCACGCGGTCGTGGGTCAACGACCAGGCCGGGGTCCAGTCGAGCTCGTCGTCGGCGTAGGGCCGCGGCACGCCGCGCTTGGGATCGTGGGGGCCGGGGCCGCGCGCCGCGTACTGGGCGGCGCTGAACTGCTGCAGCGCCTGGGGATCGATCGCGCTGTCGGCCAGCGCCGACCGCCGCGCCCGCAGCCGGACCTCGTCGCCGTGGAAGATGGCGCTGATCCGCTCGAGCGCCTCGCACAGCGCGCTGGCCCGGGCCTGGGTCGTGGTCGTACCCTTGCCGCTCGACAGCTTGTGAAAGTCGTCGAAGCCCGGGCGCGTGGCCGTTGGCACCACCCGGTAGACCCCGCCCTGAACCGGCCGGGCCGGGTGGTCGCGTCCGGGAACCGGACCGAGGCTGGCGAGCACGCCGGTGATCGGGCTGACCAGCGGCTCGCAGCGCGCGAGGGTCTCGGCCGGGGTCATGATCCGGAAGCCGCCGTCGATCGTGAAGCGCTTGGGCTGGGCGGCGAGGGTCACGGGCCGCAGGCCGCGGCGGGTGACCAGGGCCGGATCGCCACAGGCCGCGCACTGCGGTCGCCGGCCGACCCGGTGACGGACGCCGCGCAGCTCGGTCAGGTCGAGCGCGATCAGGTGATCGTCGAGCGCGCCGGTGCCGCCGTCGGCGAGCCACCAGGCCAGGCTCAGGCCCGCCAGGCTGGCGGCGGCGCGGACGCTGGCCGGTAGCGCGACCCGGGGCGCGGTCAGGGGCGCGGGCAGCGTGGAGGTCGATCGATCACCGACGCGATCGTCGGGCTCGCCCATGGCGCGGCGCGCGAGCCAGGTCTCGATCGGCCGGTTCCAGCGGAGCCGGTGGGCCAGGCAGTGCCAGCACGGGCCGTCGCCTCGTCCGAAAAGCGGACCGATCCACGGCGCCAGGCCGGTCGGGCGGACCGGCAGCCAGCGCCGGCCGGCGGCGCGCGCGGCGCGATCGATCTCGGCCAGCGCCGGATCGAGGTAGTCGGTGGTGACCACGACCCGGAGCGCATTCGGCTCGTCGTCGACGAGCTCGAGCCCGGCCTCGACCATCGCGGCGCGGATTGGATCGGGATCGGCGCCGCCCAGGGACTCGACCACGACCGGCGTCGCCGTCAGTTGGGTCGCGACCGTGCGCGGATCGGAGCCGAGCGCGTGCCAGAACCCGGCCGCGGCGCGCACGTCCGGATCGCCGTCGCCCGGCCCGACCTCGACCAGGTAGCCGCGATCCTCGAGCGTCCGCAGCGCGAAGTACAGCTCCGGCGGCGACCCGACGTCGGCCAGCGCCACCAGGATCTGACCGACGGTGCGGCGGCCGTCGAGCAGCGGCGCGACCAGCGCGTACGGCCGGCCGCGCAGCAGGAAGTGGACGTCGTCGCCGAGCAGGAACACCAGGTCGTCGCCGCCCACCTCCGCGCGCAGGTGGTGCTTGAAGCGGAGCACCCGGTCGAGCATGGCGCGGACGGTAGCAGACCGGATCAGGCGGGCGCGCGCAGGTCGGCCGTGATCTCGCCGGCCGCCGCGACGTCGGCGTCGTGGTCGGCGTCGCGCCAGGGCTCGGCCAGCGCCGCGTCGTACCAGGCGCGCATCGCCGGCAGCGCCAGCAGCCGTTCGGCGTAGGCGGTCGCCGCGTCGCCGAGCGACAGGCCGTAGCTCTGCCAGCGGAACGCGACCGGCGCGAAGAACGCGTCGACCGCGCTGAACCCGGCGCCGGCCAGGAACGGCCCGCCCCACCGACCCAGCCCCACGGTCCACAGCTCGTCGAGGCGGGCGACGTCCCGGGCCAGCGCCGGGGACACCGCGCGCAGCCGGACCCGCTGGCCACAGGTCATCGAGCACGCCCCGCGCAGCGCGCCGAAGCCGCTGTGCATCTCGGCGGCCGCGGATCGGGCCCAGGCCCGCGCGACCGGATCGGCCGGCCACACCGCGCGCAGCCGCTCGGCCTCGTACTCGACGATCGCCAGCGAGTCCCAGACCACCACGTCGCCGTCGTGCAGGCACGGGACCCGGCCGGTCGGCGAGAACCCGCGGAACGCGGCCCAGGTGGCGTCGGCCGCGAACGGGACCAGCCGCTCGGTGAACGGCACCTCGAGCTGGCGCAGCAGCAGCCACGGCCGCAGCGACCACGACGAGTAGTTCTTGTTGGCGATGTAGAGGTCCATGGCCGCGCCAGTATGCCGCGGGATCGGCGATGACGCGGCGCAGCGACGCGATCGCGCGATCCTCGTCGAGCGGTGGGTTGACTCGACCGGAAAGCCCGGCCGATAGTCCGCCGCACATGCGTATCGGCGTCCCCAAGGAAATCAAGACCAGGAGTTCCGCGTCGGCATGACCCCGGCCGGCGCGCAGATCCTCATCAACCACGGTCACGAGGTGTTGGTCGAGCAGGGCGCAGGCCTCGGCTCGAGCATCCCCGACGAGCACTACGTGAAGGCCGGTGCCCGCATCGTCGCCACCCGCGACGAGGTGTGGGGCGAGGCCGACATGGTGGTGAAGGTGAAGGAGCCGATCGCGCCCGAGTTCCCGCTGATGCGGAGGGGCCAGCTCCTGTTCACGTACCTCCACCTGGCGGCGGCCCAGGAGCTCGGGCACGAGCTGCTCCGCCGCGGCGTCGACGGCGTGGCCTACGAGACCATCGAGCCGACCCCCGGCGATCTGCCGCTGCTGACGCCGATGAGCGCGGTCGCGGGCCGGATGGCGGTCCAGGCCGGCGCCACCTACCTCGAGCGCGAGCGCGGCGGCAAGGGCATCCTCCTCGGCGGCGTGCCGGGCGTGCGGCGCGGCCGGGTGTGCGTGATCGGCGCCGGCGTGGTCGGCGCCAACGCGGTCAAGATCGCGGTCGGCCTAGGCGCCAACGTCACGGTGCTCGACGTCAACCTCAAGACCCTGGCCTACCTCGACGACGTCTACATCGGGCGCATCTCGACCCAGTACTCGGACCCGGTCAACATCGAGCGCTGCGTGCTCGAGTCGGACCTGGTCATCGGCGCGGTGCTCATCGCCGGCGCCCGCGCGCCGCGGCTGGTGCCCGAGAAGATGGTGCGGGCGATGGAGCCCGGCTCGGTGATCGTCGACGTGTCGATCGATCAGGGCGGCTGCGTCGAGACAGCCCGGGTCACGACCCACGACAACCCGACCTACGTGGGCCACGACATCATCCCCTACGGCGTCGCCAACATGCCGGGCGCAGTGCCGCGGACCTCGACCTACGCGCTCACCAACGCGACCATCCGCTACGTGACCAAGCTGGCCGACGCCGGCCTCGAGGGCGCGATCAAGGCCGACCCGGTCTTCATCAGC
>JAYVSF010000221.1:0-3417 GCA_043775605.1 Myxococcales bacterium | reverse complement strand
CCGCAGTGCGCAACGGGGTCGCCCTCGCCACGAAGTCCCTCCTGGCCCTCGCGCGGTTCGCCGCGCTGGTCGCGGTCGTGCTCGCCGTGATCGCGCTCGCGGCGAGCCGACCGGCGCGCGCCGACGACGACAAGCCCGTGGCCGACGCCAAGGCCGCCAGCCAGGGTCGAGTGGTCATCGACCGCATCGACGTCGAGCCGTCGCGGCTCGGCATGAGCCGGATCCGGGCGTTGGTCTCCGCGGTCGCGCAGCTCGGCGCCCGGGTCCCGATCGTCGGCACCGGCAAGGGGATGATGGCGATCAAGCTGGGCGGCGCCAAGGCCAGCGACGCCATCACCGGCGCGTTCGACACCTCCGACGTCGAGCTGGCGCTGGTCATCGTGGTGCCCGTCACCTACGACTTCGACGGCGACCTCGAGACCATCCGCGATCAGCTCAAGACCAACCTGCTCACGCCGCTCGGCAAGCTCGGCCCGCGGGTCCAGGTCGCGATCATCGGCTACGCCGAGAGCACCAGCGGCTCGCGCAAGCTCGGCAACGTCGCGGCCGCCATCGCCACCCTCGACAAGCTCGAGATCGACAGCACCCCGCCCAACCTGACCGCCGCCGTGCAGCGCGCGGTGACCCTGGTCAAGAACGCGATCAAGAAGCCCAAGAATCCGGGCGCCCTGGTCCGCGGCGTCGTCCTGGTGGTGTCCGACGGCGCCGGGGTGTCGGCCGAGGAGCACCCGGCGATCAGCAAGCTCGGCGCCGCCGCCGGCAAGGATCACGTCCGCATCACCGCGCTGGCCTACAGCCCGGCCAACCGCGTCCGCCCGCTGTTCACCCTCGGCGAGCTGTCGCGGCAGTCGCGCGGCAGCTTCCGCTGGATCCGCACCAGCGGCGGCTGGACGGCGGTCATGGCTCAGGTCCTCGACGAGCTGCAGCACGAGACCGTGGTGACGATGTTCGCGCCGCCCGAGGAGCTGACCGACAAGAAGATGGTGGTCGTGGTGCCCGTTGGCGGCGGGACCATCGAGTCCGAGGCGGTCAAGCTGCCCGAGCCGACCTGCGGCCCCGACCCGTGCGACGGTTACTGCAACCGTGACGTCTGCGTGCTGCCGCTCACGGCCACCGGCGGCGGGCTCCTGATCTGGTTCCTGATCGGCGGCGGCGGCCTGGTCGGGCTGATCGCGCTGATCGGCGGCATCAGCGTGGTCCGCCGCAAGGGCAAGGGCGCGCCGATGCCGATGATGCCGGGCCCGATGGGCATGCCCCCGGGCGCTGCCGCAGTCGGCTTCCCGGGCGGCCCGCCGGCGATGCCCGGTGGTCCACCGCCGATGCCGGCGGGCCCCGCCCCGATCGCACCGGGCGCACCGGTGCTGATCATCATGAGCGGCCCCCGGACCGGCCAGAAGGTCGCGCTCAAGAACGGCTTCACCATCGGCAAGGCGCCGGGCTCGGATCTCGATCTCAGCGACGACGCCACCGCCTCGAGCAACCACGCGATGGTGACCTTCGACGGCGCGAGCTGGACCCTGACCGACCGCGGCTCGACCAACGGCACCCACGTCAACGGCGCCCGGGTGCAGGCGGTCCGACTCGATCCGAACACGACCGTGCGCCTCGGCTCGACCGACGTACGCTTCGGGTATCAATGAGGGCACGTCCATGAGCAAGCTGATCCTCGCCGGCCACGAGCTCGACGGTGACCTGCCGCAGCTCAAGAACTTCCGCGAGCCGCCCTACTGGGACGCCAGCGCCGAGAGCGTGTGGTTCGCCGGCTGGTACCCGGGCATGCCGGGCGTCCCCTCGGGCGGCGCCCAGAGCGCCGACGCCAAGAACAAGGGCGCCCGCCGCTACGCCTACCGGCCGTCGCTGCGCCGCTACTACTTCGGCGGCGGCGACAAGCAGCCGCCGCTCGACGCCGCCAAGGCCTCGATCAACAAGTTCATCTTCCACCACGACGGCTGCCCGTCGTCTGAGTCGTGCTGGAAGACGCTGCAGAACGAGCGCGGCCTGTCCTGCCACTTCCTGATCGACGCCGACGGCACGATCTACCAGACCGCCGACCTGGCGCTGATGGCGTTCCACGCCGCGCAGTTCAACCTGTCGGCGATCGGCCTCGAGCTCAACAACCGCGGCGACGCGAAGAAGGAGCCCGACTACTACAAGGATCGCCGGACCAAGACATGCAAGATCGGCAACTCGGCGATCCTGGCGTGGGACTTCACCGACGACCAGTACAAGTCGATGAACGACCTGGCGCAGTTGCTGGTCAAGCACCTGCCCAACCTGCCGCTCGACTTCCCCCAGGATCCGACCGCGCCCGGCAAGCAGCACTGGGGCGTGATGGCGCCCGGCGCCGACGGTGACAGCACCGCGGTCCAGGGCTTCGCCGGCTACCTCGGCCACTACCACTGCACCAAGCGCAAGTGGGATCCCGGCGCGTTCGACTTCAAGAACTTCATCGAGAAGCTGAAGCGCACCAAGGTGTTCCCGATGTGGGCCGGCACGCCGCCGGCCGACCCCTCGGCTCGGCCCGAGATCCCCAAGGAGGCCGCCGAGCTCGAGAAGCTGGCGACCACCTACTACGACGCCAACGAGCACGACGCCGACGGCGGGTTCTACCCGGTCGGGCCGTGGGGCGTCGCCCGCATCTGGCACGGCGGGGTCCACATCCCCGGCGTCGAGAACAGCCCGGTCTACGCGCCATTCGCCGGCCGCGTGGTCGCCGCCCGCACCGAGGCCTCGACCGCGATCGGCTCGGGCAACTTCGTGCTCACCCGCCACGACCTCAACCTCGGCAAGAAGAACCTGCGGTTCTGGATCCTGGCGATGCACCTCGCCGAGGAGCCGCCGGCGGCCGACACCGCGCCGGCCTGGCTCAAGGCCCAGGCCACCGCCAAGGCCGAGGACAAGAAGGTCATCGACGGCATCCTGATCCTCGACGAGCCGGTCGACGCCGGCATCCAGATCGGCCGGGTCGGCGTGGTCGGCCCTGACACTCTGGCGCGGGCCCAGGTCCACCTCGAGGTGTTCGCTCGCTCCAACCTGTTCGCCGAGGATCCCGACTGGACCGTGTACGACGGCACGGCCGGCGGCCGGATGTGCGAGGTCAAGGAGATCAACGATCTCATCGACGCCGACAAGGACGGCCGGCTGTCGCGCGAGGAGCTCAAGAACTTCTACTCGAGCGGCGTCGAGAGCGAGGGCCTGCGCCGGGTGGTGTCGTACAACATCTCGGAGTGGACCGAGGAGCCGGACTGGGCAGCTGCGCTCAAGGCCTCGCGCGCCGACTTCGTCAAGAAGTCGCCCAAGCGCAAGGGCAAGAAGTCCGGGATGGACGACGACGACGAGGATCTCGACATCGATCAGATGGTCGAAGATCAGCTCAAACCGTTCCTGTGGTGGAGCAACGACGTCGCGGTCGCGCTC
>JAYVSF010000220.1:0-2576 GCA_043775605.1 Myxococcales bacterium | reverse complement strand
GAAACTCTCGCTCCTCGTGTCGCGCGTGGTAACCGGGGGTTGGGCCTCGTGGGCCGGGCGTGGCTGGTAGCGCTGGGCTCCTTCGTCGCCTGGTTCGTGCGTTGTCGCGTTCAATTCATGAGACGGCCAAGGTCGCTGTTCGTTGCAGGGCTTGTGGGGCAGCGACGGGGTGGCCGCTCGGGTAGCGGTTCGTGATCTGGGACAGAGCAAGCTCCGTTCCAGTTCCGCGGCGCCGGCGTGGCGGCCACGATCCGGGCAGTTACGTCCGGGCGACGGCGCAGGTGTGACCGGAAATCCGCGGGCCGTGGTGGGCCTCGCGGGCGCAGGCGCACGCCGGTGCCAGATTGACTCGCGCACGCCCGTCAGCGCTGACGATGCGGCAGGCCGACTTTCGTCCGCCGCCGGGATCGGCTACAGCACGCCGATGCGCGCGCTCGGTCTCGACGTCGGCAGCAAGACCATCGGCGTCGCCGTGTCCGACGAGCTCGGCATCGCCGCTCACCCGGTGTCGGTGATCGCGCGCGCCGGCACCGCCGCCGACGTCGCCACGGTGGTGGCGCTGTGCGCCACACGCGAGATCGGCGCGGTGGTGATCGGCATGCCCTACGAGCTGTCGGGCGCGGTCGGCCTGCGCGCCCGGCGAGTCCAGGTCTTCATCGACGCGCTGCAGGCGGCCCTGCCGGCGATGGAATTTCACCTGCAGGACGAGCGTTTCACCACCGCCGCCGCCGAGCGGATCCTGCTCGCCGGCGACGTCTCGCGGGCGCGCCGCAAGCAGGTCATCGACAAGCAGGCCGCGGCCGTCATTCTGCAGGGCTGGCTCGACGCCCGCTCGCGCCCGTTGAAGACAGACCCCGCGCCTGACCCGTGACCCTACACCCCGAGAGTCATTGTTGACCGCTCGCTCACGCTCGCTGGGGCAGGGCTGGCTCGACGCCCGCTCGCGCCCGACGCCCAGCTGCTAGAGTCTCGCCGCGCCATGCCGCCGAAGCCGTTCCGCACCGCCCTGGTCGTCGTCGTCGCCACCGTCGCGCTGGCGCTGATCGCCGGCGGCTGGTTCGCCTACCGGGTGTGGCACTACCCGACCACCCGCCACGACGGCAGCGGCGCCGAGATCGCGTTCACGATTCCGCGCGGGATGCCGGTGGCCAAGGTCGCGCGCCTGCTGGCCGCCAAGGGCGTCGTGTCGCGGCCGACCTGGTTCCGCTACTACGCGATGCGCCGGGGCGCGACCACCGCGATCAAGCCTGGCGACTATCTCTTGACCGACAACCTCACGCCGCGGCAGGTGCTCGACGCGCTGGTGGCCGGGCCCGAGGAAAAGTCGGTGAAGGTCACGCTGCCCGAGGGCAAGCACATGCTCGAGTTCTTCGAGCTGATCGAGGCCGCCGGCGTGGCCAAGGCCGCCGAGCTCGAGGCCCTGGCCCGCGATCCCCAGTTCATCGCCGGGCACGGCCTGGCCGGCGACACCGTCGATGGCTACCTGTTCCCCGAGACGTACCTGTTCGTGGTCCCGACCGCGCCGAAGAAGGTGCTCGAGCGGCTGATCGACGCGCACCGCACGGCGTGGAACCAGCTCGCCCAGGACCACGCCCGCGATCTGGCCCGGCTCAAGGACCGGCTCAAGTGGAGTGACCGCGACGTCCTCACGCTGGCCTCCATCGTCGAGAAGGAGGCGGTCGATCCGGTCGAGCGGCCGCGCATCGCCCAGGTCTTCGTCAACCGGCTCACGCTGTCCAGCTTCTCGCCGCACCGCCTCGAGACCGATCCGACGATCCGCTACGGCTGCATGGTGCCGCTGATCAAGAGCGCGGCCTGCAAGGACTGGGACAAGAGCGACCGCCTGCACCGGGCCCAGCTCGACGACGTCGACAATCCGTACAACACCTACCAGCACGAGGGCCTGCCGCCCGGGCCGATCTGCAACCCGGGCGAGAAGTCGCTGCGCGCCACCGTCGAGCCCGACGGCTCCGATCACTTCTACTTCGTCGCCAGGTCGGCGTCCGACAAGCACCACCGCTTCGCGCGCACCCTCGACGAGCACAAGCGCAACGTCGAACGCTACGTGAAGACCCAGTAGGAGAGGCCGGTCGGCCTCTGGGTGGTGACCTCCTGGTAAGCCCGCTCGCCGAACCGCGATCGGCGCCGGCGGAGGGTGGCCCGGCGGTGGGTGAGCCGTGCTACCGTGGACGCTCACGGAGGGGACCCGATGACGCTGGTCGGTCAGATCGCGCAGCTGCAGGACTACAAGGTGTACGAGGACCTCCACTGGGAGGGCTCGTTCGAGGATTACCTCAACCTGGTCCGCAAGAATCCACGCGTCACGCGCAACGCGTTCCAGCGGATGTACGACATGGTCCTCGCCCACGGGGTCGAGGAGTACATCGACAACAAGAAGAAGCTGACCCGCTTCAAGTTCTTCAAGGACGAGCAGCACGGCGGCGCCGACGCCGTCTTCGGCCTCGACGTCCCGCTGATGCGGCTGATGAGCGTCCTCAAGTCGGCGGCCCAGGGCTACGGCACCGAGCGACGCGTCATCCTGCTCCACGGCCCGGTCGGCTCGTCGAAGAGCACCA
>JAYVSF010000219.1:0-23469 GCA_043775605.1 Myxococcales bacterium | reverse complement strand
CTGGGCGGTGGCCGGCCAGTTCCAGAACGACAACGTCGGCCACGCGGTCACGCTATCCGACGTCCCGGCCAACTCCGGCGCCACCTCGAAGATCACGCTGACCCCGTTCGTCCACACCGGCAACGCCTTCGTGCCGCACACGGCCATCCAGGTCAGCCTGCCGCGCGAGGGCGACGTCGTCCTGTCGGGCTCGACCAAGCTGCTGGTCAGCCGCATCAACGGCGGCAACAGCTCGCAGGTCGGCTACCTGCTGCGCAAGATGATCGCGACCCCGAACGGCGACAGCTACACGGTCGACGCGCCCGAGCTCGCCCGCTACTGCCTGCGCGGCGGCAAGCCGGCGTTCAGCTTCGACGATCGCTGGATGGTCTATCACCACACCGTCGAGGCCGGCGACTGGATGGCGATGGGCTACCCGGCCGCCGACGATCCGGCGTGGGTGGCGTTGCGGGCGCGCGGCGCGTCCAACATCTTCCTGCTCGACCTGGTGAGCGGCGTCAGCCACCGGATCACGGCGATGAACCCCGGCCAGTACGCGCTCTACCCGTTCTTCCGCAGCGACGGCTGGCTCTACTTCCTGGTGCGCGACATCAACCGCAATCACGAGTACGTGGTCGCGAGCGACGCCGCGCTCAAGTACGAAGGGCCGTGATCACCGGCCGGCTCGCGGCGGTCGCGGCGGTCGCGGCGATCGCGGGCTGTGACGAGCCCGCCCCGCGCTGCGATCAGCCGACGGCGGCGGCCCTGACCGCGGCCGATCGCAAGCTGGTCGGCGCGGCGTCGCCCTACCCGGCCGACGGCCTCCTGCGCGGGCGCGAGCCGGCGCTGGCGGCCTCGATGGCGGCGCGACGGGCAGCGGCCTGGGCGGCCGTGGCGCGTGCGCTCGAGCCGGTGCCGTTCGCGATCGATCCGCCGTCGGACGTCCCGGCCCGGTTGCCGCGCTGGCAGACCTGGTACGGCAAGGACGACGTCCACCGCATGTTCCAGCGGCTGTTCCGCGGCCTCACGCCCGCGCAGATGCGCGCGCGGACGCCGTTCACCGACGCCGCGCTCGACCTCGCCTTCGCCTGGAACCCGCACGCCGTCGAGGAGCTCGAGAGCTGGCCGGCGGCGCGCTGGCAGGCGTACCTCGACGCGCTCGACACCGACGCCGAGATCGTCGGGGTCGGCGGCATCGATCGGGTCGGCTACAGCCCGGGCGCGGTCCGCCACCTGTTCCGGTCGTACGCGCCGATCGTCGGCTGCGAAGGCCATCCCCCGCCGGCGCCGCTCGCCGATCTGCCGAGCGCGGGACCGGTGCGCATGGTCCACGAGGCGATGATCCTCGGCGGCTGCGAGCAGCGCAGCTTCGGCCCGTACTTCGTCGGCGCCGGCGAGTCCTTGACCGCGCGGGTCGACGGCGCGGCCACCGTGCAGCTCCGCGCCGGCGGGCCCACCGCCGACGTCGGCCCACCGCCGACCGGCGAGCCGGCCTGCGACGACGCCGTCTGCACGACCGCGGGCCCGGCCGCGGTGTGGCTCACCGTGACCGCGAGCGAACGTGGTCCCGCGACCCTGACCGTCGACTACCACGAGGCCGACCCGACCTGGGCGCCGTGCTTGGGCGGCCCGTTCCCGCTCGACGCCGCGGTGATCAAGGCCGACTGGCGGCGCGCCGAGTTCGGCATCCTGGTCCCGCGCCACGACACCTCGGCCGCCGGCCTGGCCGCGATGGTCGCCGACGACGGCACCTGGGGCAGCGGCGACGCCGACCTCGACCCCGGGCCCGATCAGATCTACACGCTGACCTTGCCGTCGGGCGCGCGCTATCGCCTGGCCGGCCTCCACCTGATGACCAAGGAGCTCGATCACTGGCTGTGGATCACCCTGTGGTGGTCGGCCGATCCCGATGACGACCTCGGCGCCGATCGGCCCGCGGCCATCGCCGCCCTGCCCGGCCCGTGGCGCCACTACAAGATGGCAGTGGCCACCTCCTTCCGCGACCAGGATCTCGATCCCGCCGGCGGCGCCCTTGCCCCGACCCTGGCGGCGGCGCTGGCGCAGGTCTACCCGGCCGGCCGAGCGTCGTGGGCCTCGAACCCGTACATCGAGCTCGGCCACGGCAACGGCCTCACCAACTGCATCGGCTGCCACCAGCACGGCGGCACCACCCTCGACAGCGCGACCATCATCGGCGACGCCGTCCGGTTTCCGGACCACGGCCGCGGCCAGCAGCGCAACAACTTCCCCAGCGACTACTCGTGGGCGGTGACCCAGGGCGATCGCCTGGGCCGGATGATGGCCGACGAGGTCGAGTTCTCGACCCCGCCCTGACCTCGATCAGGTCACGAACGCGAGCGACGTCGCGATCGGGGTCAGGCCCTTCTCGGCCAGCCAGGTCGCGTCGAACAGGCGCGAGGCGTAGCGGCCGCCGCCGTCGCACAGGATGGTGGCGATGGTCGCGCCCGGGCCGAGCCGGCGGGCCAGCTTGACCGCGCCGACGCAGCCGAGCCCGGCCGAGCCGCCGACGAACAGGCCGTCGTGGGCCAGGAGCCAGTGGCACATCTCGACCGCCTCGCGATCCGTGCCGGCGAACGCGCCGGCCAGCCGGGCGCCGGCGAAGTTGGCGGTGATGCGGCGGATGCCGATGCCCTCGAGGATGCTCGAGCCGTCGGCGTCGAGGGTGCCGCGGGTGACGTGCGCGTACAGCGAGCTGCCCTCACAGTCGATGACCCACGACCGGGCGTCGGGCTGCGCGGCGGCGAGGTAGCGCGAGATGCCGCCGATGGTGCCGCCGGTGCCGGCGCTGGTGACGAAGCCGTCGATGCGGCCGGCGTCGGCGAGGATCTCGGGGCCGGTGGTCAGCTCGTGGGCGCGCGCGTTCGACGGGTTCTCGAACTGATCGGCCCAGAACGCGCCGGTGTCCTCGGCCAGCCGGCGCGCGACGTGATAGTAGTTCGCGGGATCGGCGAACGGCCTGGCCGGCACCAGGTGCAGCACGGCGCCGAGCGTGCGCAAGAGCTCGATCTTCTCCGGGCTCTGGTTGTCGGGCATGACGATGTGACAGCGGTAGCCGCGGGCGCGCGCGACCAGCGCCAGGCCGATGCCGGTGTTGCCGGCGGTGCCCTCGACCAGCTCGTGCGGCCCGCTGCCGCCGAGCCGGCCCGCGGCCTCGGCGTCGAGGACGATCTGGCGCGCGGCCCGATCCTTGACGCTGCCGCCGGGGTTGAGGTGCTCGGCCTTGCCGAGGATGGTGCAGCCGGTGGCGTCCGACAGGCTGGCGATGCGCACCAGCGGGGTGTTGCCGACGGAACCGAGCAGACCATCGCGGACGGGCATGCCCGATCCTTACTCGACCGCGTCCGGGCCGGTCGCGGCGCGGGCCCGCGATCCGCGTCGCCTCGCCGCAGGCCGCCGCCGCCATCCGCGGGTCGGATCTGCTTGACGATCGCGACTGATTATGAAAATGATATTCAAAACCAATGAACCGGACGTAACCAGCCATGCCGATGCCTCGTACCACCTGCACGTTCCTCGTCGCTGCTACCCTCGTCACCGTCGGCGGCACCGCCCACGCCGACCGCCGCGCCTTCACCCGGACCTACGAGTACACGACCATGCCGGAAGGCCAGACCGAGGTCGAGCTCGCGACCACCCAGAGCCGGGCGACCTTCGCCGGCAGGACGTCGCCGCAGACCTTCGACCTCCAGCTCGAGGTCGAGCACGGCATCACCGATCGGTGGGACATCGCGCTCTATCACGTGTTCAGCCAGACCAGCGACGAGATCGGCGGCCGCGGCGCGCTGGCGCTGGCGGAGATGAAGCTCGAGACCCGCTACCGCTTCGCCGAGCGCGGCGAGCTGCCGGTCGACATCCTGGTCTACGGCGAGCTGGCCAAGCAGTTCGGCACCAGCGCCTACGACGTCGAGAGCAAGGTCATCCTGGCCCGCGACCTCGGCCGGGTCACCACCGCCGCCAACCTCATCGCCGAGGTCGGCTTCGGCCGCGACGTCGCCGAGACCGAGCTCGAGCTGGGCTGGGCCGCGGGCGCCAGCGTCGAGCTGTCGCCGGCCTGGAAGCTCGGCGCCGAGACCTGGGGCAACTTCGAGGCCGAGCACACCGACGCGATCGCCGCCAGCGCCGGGCCCGCGGTGTCGTGGGCGCCGTCGCAGGCGTTGTGGGTCGCGGCCACGGCCGGCTGGGGCCTCACCGACAGCGCCGACGCCTTCAGCGTGCGCGCCGTGATCGGCCTCGGGCTGTGACCATGCGCGGCGCCGGCATCGTCCTGGTCGTCGCCTGCGGCCTGGGCCTCGCCCTCGTCGCCTGCGGCGGACCGTGGCTGCCGGTCGCCACCCCCGTCGACGCCACCCGCGCCGCCGCCCGCTGGCCCGAGACCACCGTCGACCAGCTCAACCACGGCCGCACCCTGCTCATCCGCCGCTGCGGCAACTGCCACCAGCCGCCCTCGCCCGCCGCCCGCACCGCCGACCGCTGGCCCGCCGAGGTCGCCGACATGGCCGAGCGCGCCGGGCTGCGCGGCGGCGAGGGCGAGCTCATCAACCGGTACCTCGCCGCGTTCGCCCGCGATCAGGTCACGCGCTGACGGCGCGGGCCGGGCCCGTCAACGGCGGGTCGGGCCGCGGATGCGGAGGAACGTCCGGTAGTGATCGTCGGTGTAGAACAGCTCGCCGTCGGGGCCGGCGATGAGGCGGCGCGCGCCGCGATCGTCGGAGCCGGGGGTCGGCACGGTGTACTCGTGCCAGTAGCCGCGCGGGTGGGCGGCCAGCCGCTGCTCGCGGTTCTCGAAGGTGACGCCGTCCTTGCGGTACGCGAACGGGCCGCCGCGATCGATCGCGCGGGCGACCGCGGTGATGGCCGCGCGCTCCTCGGCGTCACCGATGCCGTCGACGTCGACGGTGCGGGCGCCCGGGTCAGGGCGGCGCGTCGACGGGTCTGACGGCGGCTCCGCTGTCGGCGACTGCGGCGGCGCGCTCGGGATCGGCGGGGTCGGGCCGGGCGGCAGCCGCTCGTGACGCGGATCGGCGCTGGTGGCGCCGCCGCGACCGCGCTGGAGCACGAACCCGGCGACGGCCGCGACCAGCACGAGCGCGATCACCGCCCACACCGGCAGCCGCGGCGCGGGCCCGCCGGACGATCGAGCCGGGCCTTCCGCGCGACGAGCCATCGCCCGTGTGTACCGCGACCGCGAGGCCGGGCGTAGAGTCCGGGCGATGGCTCGCATCCTGATGCCGCTACCCGACCGCGACTTCGACGTCACCGAGGTCGCGGTGCCGTGGAAGCTCGTCACCGCGGCGGGCCACGAGGTCGTGTTCTCGACCGAGGCCGGCGCGACCCCGGCCGCCGATCCGCTGCTGCTGCGCGGCGTGCTGTTCGGCAAGCTCGGCGCTCACCCCGAGCCGAAGCGGTTCTACGAGGAGCTGACGGCGACGCCGGGCTTCGTGAAGCCCCGGCCGTGGACCTCGCTCGACGTCGCCGAGTTCGACGGGCTCATCCTGCCCGGCGGCCACGCGCCCGGCATGAAGCAGTACTTGGGCTCAGCCGACGTCCACGCGCTCATCGCGCGCTTCTGGCAGCTCGACCGCCCGGTCGGCGCGATCTGCCACGGCGTGCTGGCCCTGGCCCGCGCCAACGACGCCACGGGCCAGGGCGTGCTGCGCGACCGCAAGACCACGTGCCTGCCGAAGTACATGGAGCGCAGCGCCTACCTGCTGACGTTCTGGAAGCTCGGCCGCTACTACCGGACCTATCCGGCCTACGTCGAGGACGAGGTCCGGGCCGCGCTGGCCGACGCCGACGCCCAGTTCGTGCGCGGGCCCAAGGTCCGGACCGCGCGCGGCACCGCCACCGACGACGGGCCGGCGTTCGTCGTCGAGGACGGCCGCTACGTCTCGGCCCGCTGGCCCGGCGACGCCTACAAGTTCGCGCGCGCGTTCCTGGCCCGCCTGCCCTGACCGATACGGACGGGCGGCCGGCGGCGTGGCGCCCTTGATCGTCACCGCGGCGCCGTCACGCAGGAGCTGGATCGATGACACCGCGATGCGGTCACCGGCGGCGACGCCAGCGGTGAACCGCGGCGCCCGCGACGAGGAAGAACAACGCGATCGAGGACGACCGGAGCGCACGTCGCATGCGAGGCCCACGATGGAAGCTCTCGCTCGCGCCGTCCGCCACGATCGACCGCAAGGCGCCCTTCAGCAGCGCGTGCGCCGAAGGCGCGCTGGTCGACTCTGTAGCTCGCGGCGTTGGCCTCCGCGCGGCCCGTCCTCTATGCTGGAGTGCGCATGGACCCGCTCCGTCGCGACGACATCGAGCGTGCCCGACGCACGCCTCCCGAGGAGAAGGCGCGGCAGGCGCTCGAGCTGATGCGCCTCGGCATCGCGCTGCGTCGAGCCGGGATTCGCGCGCGCCGCCCCGACGCTCCGGAGGCCGAGATCGACCGCGAGCTGCAGCGCTGGCTGGAGCGACGTGACCTCTGATCCTGACGCGATCGCCGTCGGGCTGCGGCACGCGATCGCCGCCCTGCGGGGAGCGAACGTGCGCTTCGCGCTGGCCGGCGGTCTCGCGGTCGCGGTGCGCGGGGAGCCGCGGTTCACCGCCGACGTCGACCTCGTCGTCGCCGTCGCCAACGATTGCGCGATGGAAGCGCTCGTGTTCCAGCTCCGCGACGCGGGCTTTCGGGTGGTCGCCCTCGTCGAGCACGAGGCGCGTGGCCGCCTGGCCACCGCCCGCCTGGCGAGCCCGCTCGGTCCGGTGGTCGACCTGATCGCCGCCACCTGCGGCATCGAGGCCGAGATCGTCGAGCGCGCCACCGACGTCGTGATCCCCGACATCGGCCCGCTCGCCGTCGCGCGCGCCGAGGAGCTGCTCGCGATGAAGGTCCTGTCGATGACCGATCGTCGGCCGCAGGATCGCATGGACGCGATCGGCATCCTCCTCGTCACGGCCGATCAGCTCGATCTCGACGTCGTCGTCGACAACCTCCGTCGAATCACCGACCGCGGATATCACCGCGATCAGGATCTGGTCCGCAAGCTTGACGACGCGCTCGCCGCCGCTCGCGGCGGGTGAGCATCTTGCGCCGGGGGCAGATCGCCGACGATCGCCGGCGACGCTTGGGCCAAGCTGCCCGCCCCCACCCGGCGGCGACCACCACCGCCGCCTTGCGCCCGTCACACCCGACCGCGCCGATCGCCAGCGCCGCGGCCAGGCCACGCGGCTCCGGCCCGGGTCCATCTCCGCTCCTCCGCTCAAGCCTGCCCGCCTCGCTGCCCGGGCCAATCCTCGCCGCCGCCGCCGCGGTCGCGGTCGCCAGCGTCAGAACTGGCCGGCGATCGCGAGGCCGGGCGCGCGCCCGATGATGGGCGCCAGCGAGATCGGTGGGGCGGCGTGCTTGGGGTAAGGTCATGATCGGCGTCGCCGCCCAGCGCGCGGTCGCCTCGTCGGTCGCGATCACGACCAGGCAGACCGGGGTCGCGGACGAGGATCGCGTGGCGCGCAAGGACGCGGCCGGCGAGCTCGGCGGCGCTGCATCGGGGCTCCGGCAACCGCCGCGCAGCTCAGCGAGCCGTGACGGCGGCTAGACGACGCGCAGCAGCCAGGCCGCGTCGGCCGGCGGGGCGTGCAGCGCGCCGATCCGCGCGGCCGGCAAGCTGTGGCCACGCAGCGCGGCGACCGCGGCGTCGGCTTGCTCCGGCGGCAGGCACAGCAGCAGCCCGCCGCTGGTCTGGGCGTCGGTGATCGCGGTCAGGATGCGCTCGCGCAGCGCGTCGTCGGCCGGGCCATCCCAGCGGAGCGCCGCCGTCAGGTAGGCGCGGTTGGTCTTGCTGCCGCCGGGGACGCGGCCGGCGGCGTGGTGGCGCGCGAAGCCGGGCAGGAGTGGCAGCGTGGCGTGATCGAGGGTGGCTGCCAGGCCCGACCCGCGCAGGATGTTGCGGAGGTGGCCGGCGAGGCCGAAGCCGGTGACGTCGGTGGCGGCGGTGACACCGTGGGCGCGGCCGACCCGCATCGCGTCGCGGTTGAGCGTGGTCATCGACGCGATCACGGCCGCGAGCTCGACGGCAGAGGCGGCCGCGGCCTTGATCGCCTGGCCGAGCACGCCGGTGCCGAGGGCCTTGGTCAGGATCAGGGCCTGGCCGGCGACGGCGCCGCGGTTGCTCCAGATCCCGTCGAGCGCGACCTCGCCGGTGACCGACAGGCCGAACTTGAGCTCGGGATCGCGCACGGTGTGGCCGCCGACGACCGCGACCCCGGCCCGGGCGCAGGCGGCGGCGGCGCCGGCCTGGATCTGGCGGAGGACGTCGAGCTGCAGCTTGTCGTCGGGGAAGAACGCCAGGTTGAGCGCGAACCGCGGCTCGCCGCCCATGGCGTAGACGTCGGACAAGGCGTTGGTCGCGGCGATCGCGCCGAAGCTCTCGGGATCGTCGACCAGCGGCGCGATGACGTCGGCGGTGAGCACCAGGCCGAAGCCGGGGCGCGGGCCGGCGACCACCGCGGCGTCGTCCTTGTGCGAGTGATCGACCATGATGTCAGCGTTGTCCGGTGCGCCGGACAGACGTCCGCCGTCGTCGCCGGGCGAGCCGGCGGACGGGCTGTCGAGGACCTCGACCAGGTCCGGCAGCCGCAGCTTGGCCGCTCAACCACCGCCGCGGGCGTACTGGGTCAGGCGGATCGCTGCGCGAGCTTCGGGCGTCATCGTCATGGCCGCAGCCTAGCAGGGCGTGGGCGCCATCGTGATCACCAGCTTGCCGGTGACCTTGCGATCGAGCAGCGCCTGGATGGCCTCGGGCGCGCGCGCGAGCGGATAGAGCTGGGTGACCTCGGGCCGCAGCGTGCCGGCGCGCAGCCAGGCCAGCAGCTGGAGCAGATCGGCGAACACCCGCGCCGGCTCGCGCCGGGCGTGATCGCCCCAGAACACGCCGACCAGCGACGCGCCCTTGAGCAGCGGCAGGTTGGCCGGGATGGCCGGGATGTCGCCGGCGGCGAAGCCGATGATGAGGTGGCGACCGCGCCAGCCGATGCTGCGAAACGCGGCCTCGGTGTAGGCGCCGCCGACCGGATCGTAGATGACGTCGGGCCCGCGCGGCACGAGTTGCTTCAACTGGGCGCGCAGGTCGCCGACGCTGTAGTCGATCAGCTCGTCGGCGCCGTGGGCCTTGCACACCGCCAGCTTGGCCGGCGTCGACGCGGCGGCGATGACCCGCGCGCCCAGCGCCTTGCCGATCTCGATCGCGGCCAGGCCGACGCCGCCGGCGGCGCCGAGCACCAGCAGGGTCTCGCCGGCCTTGAGCCCGGCGCGATCGACCAGCGCGTGGATCGAGGTGCCGTAGACGAACACGAACGCCGACGCGGTGACGAAGTCGAGCTCGTCGGGCATCGGCATCACCGCGCTGGCCGGCGCCAGCACCTGCTCGGCGAACGCGCCGTGGGTCGCGAACGACATGACCCGCATGCCCGGGCGCAGGTGGCTGACCTCGGCGCCGACCGCCGCGATCACGCCCGCGCACTCGCCGCCGGGGATGAACGGCAGCGCCGGCTTGATCTGGTACTTGCCCTGCACGATCAGGCCGTCGGGGAAGTTGACGCCGGCGGCGTGGGCCCGGATGACGACCTCGCGGGCGCCGGGCACCGGGTCGGGCAGCTCCTCGACGACGAGGCGATCGGTCGGACCCAGCTCCTTGCACACCACGGCCTTCATGACCGCAGGGTAGCGGATCTAGAATGTGGCGGTCAGCGCGAGGCCGTGGCCGTGACCGCGCGGCGCGATCCACGGCGTCAGCTGCCAGTCCGCGACCAGCGCGCCATCGGCGTGGACGCCGCCCTGTCGCCACACCCGGCGAGGCTGGGACAGCGCGCTGATGGTCGCGACCACGGTGCCCATGCCGAAGCCGATGCCGGCGTCGACCCAGCTGTCCTCGACCAGCCCGACGTACACGCTGGAGCCGAGGTTGAGCGCGAGCCCGCCGAACACGTTGAGCGCCATCGACCGCCGCTCGCGGACCGCGGTCCACGCGATCGCCGCCAGGGCCGCGCCATCGTCGGCGCAGGCGTCGCCGGTGAGGCGGGGCCGGGCGACCCGCGGCGGCAGGACCAGGCGGGCGCCGACGCCGATCGAGGCCTTGGCCGCGCCGAGGTACAGGCTCATCAGGCGCGCGTCGTGGCGCTCGCCATCGGGCACCACGTCGGCGGCGACCAGCGCGAGCTGACCGGCGACCGCGACGCCGAACACCGCGGCCCACGTCCATCGCCAGCGGGTGGCCGACCGTGCCTCGGCTCGCAGCACCTGATCGAGCCGCGCGGCCCGGGCCGGATCGCAGGTCGCCGGGCGCGCGTCGTCGGCCCAGGCCCGCGGCGTCGAGGCCACCAGCGCGAGGCCGAGCAGCACGACGACCAGCCAGCTGGGAGTTCTCAGGGCGTACCCTCGCCGGGATCGTCGGCCGGTTCGTCGAGCGAGACCTGATCGAAGAACTGCCGGCGGGTCGCCGCGCTCGCGTCCCAGTCGCCGTTGGTGGCGTAGTAGGTGAACACGACGTAGCCCTCGTCGCTGATGTAGAAGCGGCCCTCGCCCTTGCCGAAGGCCGGGCCCTCCAGCACCAGCCGCGGCCGCGGCGTGCCGGCGGTCATGGCGCTGCCGCTCTCGACGATCGTGGCGCCAAGCTGGGTCGCCAGCACCTGGGTCATCTGCTCGATCGGCGTGACCGACAGATCCATCGGGGCGGTGCTGGCCAGGGCCCCGGCCTCGACCCGCGCCCCACCGACGAACGCCGAGAACGAGAACACGCCGTTGGCCGGGTTGCTCATGGTCGGCGAGGTCGGCAGGCCGGGCGGCAAGCGCAGCGACCACCGACCGTCGGGGCTCGCGAACTGGCCCCAGGTGCCACTGGTCCACGGATCGCCCGAGCCACGGGTGCCGTCGGAGCCGGAGCCGGGGCCGTGAGCCCAGGGATCGTCGGGCGGCGTCGGCGACGAGCCGGCCCCCGCGCCGGGCGCGACCTTGTGGCTCGGGCGGGTCGCGAAGTAGATGCCGGCGGCGGCGCCACCGGCGGCCAGCACGCCGACCAGCGCCAGGATCGGCGTCCACGACGACGCCCGCCGGTGATCGATCGTGGTCATCGGCGGCGCGTACTGCATCGGCGCCATCGGCGGCGGCGGATGCGCCATCGGCGACAGCTCGCCAGGCGGGTACGAGCGCGGCACGCCCGGCGGCGGCCCCGCGGGGTAACTCGGCGGTGGCGTCGGCTGCGGGTAGCCAGCGCTGGCCGGCGGCGGCGGCACCGGCCCGCTGCCGGCGGCACCGGCGCCGCTCCAGCCCTGCGTGCCGGGCCACGAGCCACCGCCGAGTTGGACCGCGAGCGCGTCGAGCTGCTCGCCGAGCGCCTCCATCGACGGCGGCCGCGCGCCCGGCTCCTTGGCCATCGCCGCCAGCACCAGCGCGTCGAGCGCCGGCGCCAGGCCGAGGTCGGGTCGGCGCTGGCTGGGCGGCACCGGCTGTTCGATGAGGTGCTTCGACAGGATCGCCATCACCGTCGTGCCCTCGAACGGCAGCCGGCCGGTCAGCATCTCGTAGAGCATCGCGCCGAGCGCGTAGATGTCGGTGCGACCGTCGACCGGCTCGCCCCTGATCTGCTCGGGCGCCATGTACTGCGGGGTGCCGACCAGATCGCCGGCCCGGGTCATGTTGGTGACCCGGTTGTCGTCGCGCAGCTTGGCGATGCCGAAGTCGAGGACCCGGACCACGTCGCGGTCGCGGCCGCGGTCGGTGACCATGACGTTGTCGGGCTTGAGATCGCGGTGGACGATGCCGTGGCCGTGGGCGTCGGCGAGCGAGCGGCCGATCTGCTGGGCGATCGCGATCGCGCGCGCGGGGTGCAGCGCGCCGTCCTGGGTCATGACCTGGCGCAGCGAGCGGCCCTCGAGCAGCTCCATCGCGATGAACAGCGAGCCGTCGGCGTCTTGGCCGAAGTCGTAGATGCCGACGGTGTTGGGGTGGCTGAGCTTGGCGACCAGCTCGGCCTCGGTGTTGAAGCGGCGGACCAGGCCGGGGTCGGCCGATAGCTCGGGCCGCAGCACCTTGATCGCGACCTTGCGCTTGAGCGAGATCTGCTCACCGCGATAGACCGCGCCCATCCCGCCCTCGCCGAGCAGCGCCATCACCCGGTAGCGGCCGCCGATCTCGCGGCCGATCATCGCCGGCGCGATCGCCGGGCCGGCGGCGGCAATTGGCGGATACGACGACGGCGCGGTGCCGACGGTGGCGCGGCCGCACGCGCCGCAGAAGCGGGCGTCCGGCGCGAGCGGGGCGTGGCAGTTGGGGCAGGTCACGGACGGGCGAGGCCAAAGATGCCATAGATCGGGCGAGCGCCGCCGCGCAGCACCCGGACCTCCACGCGATCGGCGTCGTACAGCGCGACCATCGCCAGGGCGTCGCCGCCGCCGTCGGTGGTGGCGACGAAGCCGAGGTAGACCCGCAACGGGGCGCCGTCGAAGCTGAGCCCGGCCAGGGCGTCGGCCTCGGCGCCGGGCAAGGACGCCAGGGCGGCGCCGGCGACCACGCCGTCGACGTCGAGGGTGCCGGCCAGGCCGTGGCGATCGACCCGGGTCAGCACGAGGTGGGCGGTGGCGCCGCCCTCGACGCCGACCCGCAGGGCCGGGTTGTCGCCGACCCGGGCGCCGGCCCAGTCGCCGCGGAAGTCGCGCAGGTCGTTGCACGCGGCCAGCGCGAGCCCGAGGACAGCGACCGAGATCACGGCGAGCGAACGGCCGACCATGGCGGAACAGTCTATCGGGTGACGGCGCGTGGCAGCAAACCGCCGGCCGCGTTACCGTTGTCGGCGATGCGTCCGTGGCTGGTCACCCTCGCGATCGTCGGCGTGGCCGGCGTGGCGAGCGCCGACGACGCGCCGACGCCCGAGGCGCCACCCATCGACGGCCTGCCGCCCGACGCGCCACCGCCCGAGGGCCTGCCACCCGACGGCCTTGCGCCGATCGACAGCGCGCCGCCCGAGCCGGCCGGCCTCGACCTCGGCGAGACCAGCGACTCGGCGTTCGGCCCGCTGATCCAGATCGAGCGCATCCAGATCCGCGGCAACCGCTCGACCGCCGAGCGCGTGATCCGCCGGGCCCTGCCGGTCGCGGCCGGCGAGCTGTTGCGGGCCGGCGATCCGCGCCTGACCCGGGCCCGGTTCAAGCTGCTGGCGCTCGGCTACTTCCGCGACGTCACGCTCCGGCTCGAGAAGGGCAGCGCGCGCGGCCGCGTCGTCCTGACCGTGACCGTGGTCGAGCGCGGCACGATCGCGCTCAACCGGCTGTGGTTCGGCACCAGCGTGCTGGCGCCGTGGTGGCTGGGCGTCGACCTGACCGAGCGCAACTTCCTCGGCACCGGGCTCGCGGTCGGCGGCGGCGTGGTCTACGCCGGGCACGGCGCGGTGATCGGCGCGCGCGATCAGTGGGCCGGCGAGCTGCGCCTGGGCGAGTCGGCGATCGCCGGCACTCGCTGGGGCGCGTACGGCGCGCTCACCGGCCAGCACGGCGCCGAGCCCTACCGGGTCGGCGGCCCCGACGACAGCACCCTGACCACCGACTTCCGCGCGTTCACCTACCGCCGGCTCGGGATCCGGGCCGGGGCGCGCCGCGACGTCCTGCCGACCGTCCACGTCGACGGCGAGCTGCGGATCGAGGCCCTCGACGCCGCGCTGCCGACCGCGCCAACCCGGACCTTGCCCGACGGCCCGGCGGTGGCGATCGAGCTCGGCCTGCGCCGAGGCTCGAGCCGGGTGGTCAGCCTCCGCTTCAGCCTCGAGCGCGACACCCGCAGCGATCCGGTGCTGCCGCGCGACGGCAGCCGGCTGCAGCTCGCGGCCGAGCTCGGCGCCACGTTGCTCGGCGGCAGCTACGACTTCACCTCGCTGCTGGCGCGCTACGAGCGGTGGTGGCCGCTCGCGCCTCGCCACAGCATCGGCGTGCGCGCCGCCGGCGGCGTCATCCTCGGCCAGGCCCCGCGCTTCGATCGGATCCACGTCGCCGACGTCGACCGCCTGCTGACCCCGCGGGTCCTGGGCATGACGGTCGCGACCTCGGCCGCGCCCGATCTGCTCGGCACCGACAACGCCGGGGTGATCTACGGGGACGTCGGCGGCAACCTGCTGGCCGAGTACACCTATCGCTGGTTCCGCCGGTCGAAGGCGGTCTATGGCGGCGATCTGTTCGTCGCCGCCGGCCTGTGGGGCCTGGCCGAGGCCGACGAGCTGCGGGTCCGCGACCGCGGGCTGGCGGCGGCGCTGCCGATCGACGCGGTGATCGACGCCGGCTTGCGGCTCGACACCGAGCTCGGCGTGTTCGAGTTCACGCTGGCCAACGCGCTCGGACGGTTCTCGCGATGAGCCGGCGCGCGCGGGTGGTGGTCGCCGCGCTCGCGCTCGCGCTCGCCGCCGGCCCGGCCGTGGCCGACGACAACACCCGCCAGCAGGACATGCTCTTCACCGAGTCGGGCCGCCTCCTGCGGGTCGCGACCAGCGTCAACGTCCTCGACGCCAGCGCCTACAACCGGCTCGACGACGGCCTGCCGTCGACGGTGTTGATCCGGGTCTGGCTGTCGCCGACCGGCAAGGGCCGGGTGGTCGCGGCCGCGATCCTGCGCCGGCAGATCGTCTACGACCTGTGGGACGAGGTCTACACCGTCGTCACCGCCGGCCCGACCGGCCGCCGCACGGTCCAGGTCAAGTTCAAGGCCGAGGCGCTCAAGCTCTTGACCGCCGTCGACGTCGCGCTGACCGGCGTCGACGCGCTCGATCCCGCGACCAGCTACACCGCGACCGTGCAGGCCGAGCTCAACCCGGTGTCGGCCTCCAACCTCGCCGAGGTCCGGCGCTGGCTGACCGAGGGCTCGGGCGGCGGGCTCGATCGCGGCGGCTCGTTCTTCGGCTCGTTCGTGTCGGTGTTCGTCAACCCCAAGCTGCCGGCCGCCGACCGCGTGCTGCGGCTGACCTCGCAACCCTACGTCCGCAGGACCAACCGATGACCAGAGCGCGCAAGGCCGGGCCGCCCGGGTTCAAGCGGCGGTGGATGAGCCTGCGGGTCAAGGTCGTGCTCGGCCTGCTGGTGGTGGTGCTCGCGCCGCTCGGCGCCTCGGCCTACCTCATCGATCAGATCGGCAAGATCACCGCCAACTTCGCGGCCAGCGACGCCGCCGCCCGCGATCAGTCGATGACCAAGGCGCTGGCCGCGTACCGCGAGCTGTTCGAGACCAAGAAGCAGCTCAACGGCGAGGTCGCGGTCCGGCTGGCGACCGTGCCGGCGATCGTGCACGCGACCCCGGGCGTCGATCTCGGGCCGGTGCTGGCCAGCGAGGGCCGGGCCGCCAGCCTCACGGTCCGGGCCGCCGACGGCACGGTGGTGGCGAGCGCGAGCCGGACCCTGCCCGCGGGCACCGAGGTCCGCCCGCTCGAGCAACCGCTGCCGGACGGCGCCGTGCTCGAGGTCGGGTTCGTCAAGCCGACCGCGCTGCTCGACGAGCACCACGCGCTCGCCGAGTCGCTACACGAGGCCCAGACCGTGGCCCGAGTCCGCAGCGCGCTGCCGGCCGGCATCCGGGTCGGCTTCCTCGCGCTGGTCGGCGCCGCCGCGCTGGCCGCGATCGTCCTCGGCTTCTTCGCCGCCGGCCGGGTCACCCGCCGGATCGAGGCGCTGGTCGACGTCGCCCGCGCGGTGTCGCGCGGCGAGGCCGAGAAGCGGGCCCGGCTGCGCGGCGGCGACGAGATGGCCGAGCTCGGCGGCGCCCTCGACACCATGCTCGACGACCTCGGCCGTCAGCGCGGCCAGATCGAATATCTGCAGAGGATCGGCGCCTGGCAGGACGTCGCCCGCCGCTTGGCCCACGAGATCAAGAACCCGCTGACCCCGATCCAGCTCGCGGTCCAGCAGTGCGTGTCGACCTACCAGGGCGACGATCCCCGCTTCCGCCGGCTCCTGACCGACACCGGCGAGATCGTCGAGGAGGAGATCGGCGGGCTGCGCCGGCTGGTCGACACCTTCCGCACCCTCGGCCAGTTGCCGCGGGTCGAGGCCGCGGCGATCGAGCTCGAGGCGGTGGTGACCGAGCTCGGCCACGATCCGGTGGTCGGCGACCGGCTGATTGTCCGGCCGCCGGACGAGGCGGTCCAGGTCAAGGCCGACAAGCTGCTGCTCAAGCGGGTGCTGGCCAACCTGATCGAGAACGGCATCCACGCTGGCCAGGAGGCCGGGCGGCGCGGCCAGGTCACGGTGTCGTGGACCGCCGACGCCGCCACCGGCCAGGCGGTGCTCCACGTCGACGACGAGGGCAAAGGTGTGACCGCCGAGCAGCGCGAGCGGATCTTCGAGCCCTACGTCACGACCAAGGCCACCGGCACCGGCCTCGGCCTCGCCATCGCCAAGAAGATCGCGCTCGAGCACGGCGGCGGCCTCGACGTCGCGGCCGGCCCGGCGCCGACCGGCGGCGCCCGCTTCGTGCTCACCGTCCCGCTCGCCCGGTAGCCCCGTTCCGCTGGCTGGCTAGACCAGCTTGGCGTGGGCGGGGCAGGCGTCGGCCCACGGTACCTCGCGCATCGCCGGCAGGCCGAGATCGAGGCCGCACTCGAGGCAGCGGCCGTAGCGATCATCGTCGGCGTCGATCAGCGTGCGCAGACGCTCGACCTGATCGAGCGCGCGCCGCAGGATCTCCTCGGGCCGGGCCCCGGGCTTGGCGTCGAGGCCGAGTGCGCGGATGATGCTCATCGGGTCGCCGCCGGCCATCAGCTTGGCCAGCTTGGTCGCGATCGCCTGCCCGCGATCGAGCAGCGCCCGGCGCAGGCGCGCCCGCTCGTCGGCGGGGAGCCGCGCGCTGAGGAGGGCGGCGGTCACGCGATCACGGGGTGATCAACGTCAGCGAGTGCGGACCGCGCGCCCACACCCGACCGAGCTCGTCGAGGGTGACGTCGAGGACCTCGTTCTCGACCAGGCCGCGGCGGACGTCGATGCGCTTCAGGTTGCCGCCGTCGAAGATCGCGACCCCGTGATCGGTCGCCAGCCACAGCCGACCGTCGGCGCTGAGCGCCAGGTCGTTGACGTTGCCGTGCAGGGCGGGCGGGAACGACCAGCGCTCGCCATCGTAGGTGCCGACCCCCTCGGGCGAGGCCACGAACACCAGGCCGCCGGCCGAGACCGCGACCGAGCTCAGCAGCTCGGACTCGAGCTGCGAGCCCTCGTTCCACACCTTGACGTTCTCGCCCTGCATGCGGACCGCGCCCTCGCGGCTCGCCATCCACACCTGATCCTCGCCGAGGAAGGCGACGTCGACCACGCCGACCGGGACCGGCAGGATGCCGCGCGCGCGATCGCGGCGATCGCCGCTGGCGTGGTGGTACGCGACCGCGCCGAGGCTGACGTCGACCAGGGCCACGCCCCAGGGCTGGACCGAGTCCTCGTCGTGGTAGCGCAGGCCGACCCAGAGCAGCCCGTCGGGCGCGAACTGGGCGAAACTGACCTCGGACTGCACGCCGGGCGTCTTCAGCTCGACGCCCAGCGGGACCCAGGTCTCGCCGTCGATGCGGGCGATCGCGATGCCGCCGTGATCGCCGGTGCGGTGGAGGCCGTACAGCACGCCGTCGGCGTCGCGGGTGATCGCGAGCACCACGCCCTCGGGCGGCCCGGCCGGCTCGAAGCCCTCGCCGCGCCAGCGCCAGGCGTGGGGCGCGCCGGTCGCGATCCAGCAGTCGTCGGGGCCGAGGCAGTGGACCGCGAGGGTGCCGGCCTCGTCGAGCATCTCGGCCCGGCGCAGCCAGCCGCGCGGGGCCAGCGAGTCGAGCGCGACCCGGGCGACGCCGAGCTCGCTGGTGCCGACCAGCAGCTCGTTGCCCTCGGCGGCGACCACGGTGGCGGCGCCCGGCAGCCGGGCCGCGAGCGGCTCGACCCGCAACCCCGGCGCCGGCACCCCGGCGGTCGCCGACATTGGCACCAGCTTGATCGAGTCCCTGGCCGGCGTGCCGGTCAGAGGACGTGACACCGCGACCAGCCCGTCGTCGGACAGCGCCACGGTGTGATCGCCGAGGCCGGTGAGCGCGGTCCACGCCGCGCCGGCCGGGAGCGTGTAGGTCCACCAGGTCACGCCGCTGCCGGCCGCGAGCCGGGCGGTGCCACCGTCGTCGGTGCCGAGCACCATGACGCCGCCTTCGGGCGCGCCGGTGATCGCGCGGACGGCGACCAGCTCGCAGCCCTGGGCCCGACCGATCGACACCACCGAACCGTCGGGGCGCCGGTAGCGCAGGCCGCGGGTCGTGCCGATCCACAGGCCGCCGGCGGCGTCGAGGTAGAGCGCGGTCACCGGATCGCTGATCTCGGTCGGCGCCCAGCCGCTGGCGGAGACGTGGTGGAGGCCGCGGGCGTGGCCGACCCAGACCCCGCCGTCGACCGCGGCCGCCAGCGCGATCGACGCCGGCGGCGCGATCGAACCGTCGCCGCCGAGCCCGAGGCTGGCCGCGATCGTCGACGACGGCAGCTCGACGAAGCCGCCGCTGGCGACCTCGTAGTAGCCGAGCCCGCCGTCGGTGGCGACCCACAGCCACGAGCGCCGGGCGTCGGGCGCGAGGCCGAGGACCCGATCGCCGATCAGGCCGTGCGTACCGCTCAGGACCAGCATGTCGTCGCCGGTCCAGCGCTCGAGGCCGTGGGCCTTGGCGATGAAGACCACGCCGCCGACCGCGGCCACATGCCGCACCGGCGAGGTCTCGGTGAAGACCCGCATGCGGACCTTGCCGGCGCTCGGCGGCGGCGCGACCTTGGGGATCGGCGGCGGGCAGCCGGTCAGACACGCGACCGCGAGCGCGGCAGGCCCCGCCCACCGTGGCACAGCTCCGGGAGGAGAGCCTCGCACGGGTCGAACGTAGATCAAGGCCGGGCTTGGCGCCAGCCAGCCCCCAGTCGATAATCGACCGATGGCTCGCTCGCGCGGTCGGTCACGCAGCTCCAGCCTCCCGGCGATCGGCGGGACGCTCGGCAGCTTGCTTCGCTCCACTCTCGCGCAGGCCGGGGCGGTCAAGGACGTGCTCGAGCGCGGCGCCCGCGAGGGCAAGCACCGGCTCGACGATGCCCGGCGCGAGCGGCGGCACGAGCAGGCGCTGGCCCGGCTCGGCGAGGCGGTCCTCGACGCGCTGCGGGCTGGCGACGCCCCCGAGCTGCTCGAGCGGGCCGACATCGCCGACGCACTGGCCGAGGTCGAGGACACCGAGCGCGGCGGCGACCGAGGCAGCGAGCGCGGGGGCGACTGGGTCGCGCCGCCGACCCGCGAGCGCTACGACCGCGGCGACGACGACGGCACGGTGTCGTCCAACTCGTGGCGCCCGCCGAGCCGCCCAGCCCCGTCCCATCCCGCGCCCGGATACCCGCCCGCGCCCCGCCCGGCCCCGGCCCCGGCCCGGCCGGAGACACGCGCAAGCGAGCCGGCCCGTCCGGTCCGGCGTGCCGCGGATGAGCCCGGCGCCCGGTTCCAGGAGAGGCCGCGGGCGGGCGGCATCCAGTTCGACCCGGGTGGCGACGACGACGACCTCGCCGAGTACATGAACCCGGACGACCTACCGCCGCGATCCCCCAAGGGCAGCTGATCGGGGCCGGTGCAACCCGTGCCGCTCGATCCGACGCCGAAAATGAACCGAGGGGGCCGAAGCCCCCTCGCGGTGGGTGGAGATAAGGGGAATCGAACCCCTGACCTCTTGAATGCCATTCAAGCGCTCTCCCAGCTGAGCTATATCCCCAACCGACTTCGACCTGCGCCGAAGCGGAGAGGTGATTACCTCCCCGGCCGTGGCATGTCAAGCGGCGGATGGTTCGCAGCGATGCGGGGACCCACGGCATGAGGCTCGGCGAGCTGCTGATCGCGATGGGCGCGCTCTCCGACGACGACCTGGAGGTGGCCCGGGCCCGCCAGGAGGAGACCGGCGCGCGGCTGGGAACTACCTTGATCGAGCTAGGTTTTCTGGCGGTCGACGACCTGGCGCGGGCCCTCGCCCGGCAGCACGGGGTGCCGGCGGCGCTGACCCGCCACCTCCAGGAGCGCGACCGGGGGCTGGCGGCGCGGCTGCCCGCCGAGATCGCGCGCGATCTGCGGGCCCTGCCAGTGGCCCTGTCGCGCGGCGCCGAGGGCGTGAACCTGGTGGTGTGCTTCCGCGACCCCGATCCCGACATCATCGCCGCGGTGTCGGCGGCGGTCGGCTTGCCCGTGATCCCGGCGGTGGCCGGCGAGCGGGTGCTGGAGATCGAGCTGCGCGGCACCTACCCCGAGGCGTTCGCGCCCCGGCCGGCGGCGGAGATGGCCGCGGTCACGCCCGAGCCCGAGGACGACGACTCGTTCGACGTCGATCTCGAGGACGACGATCACGGCTTCGGCGCGCTCGCGCAGCTATCGCTGGTCGACCTCGACGACAAGCGGGTGTCGCGCGACCACAGCCAGACCCTGATGTTGCCGTCGCAGCGCGACACCGCGCAGGGCGGCCGGGTGAGCCCGCCGCCGCGACCCGTCACCGGCCAGAGCAGCGCCGCCGCCGCGATGCCCCGGACCGTCACCAACCAGAGCGCCGCCGTCGCGATGCCCCGGACCGTCACCAACCAGAGCGCCGCCGTCGCCGTGCCGCGGACGACCACCAACCAGAGCAACCCCTTCGTCGCCGTACCGCGGACGACCACCAGCCAGAGCCAGCCCGCCGTCGCCGTGCCGCGAACAACCACCGCCCGCGGACTCGCCGCAAGCGAGGCGCCCCGGCCCGCCCCGACCCGCGCGACCGATCCCGGCCCCTCCAGCGCGCGGATCGCGGCCGCCGCCCCCGGCCCCTCCAGCGCGCGGACTCCCGCGGTCACCCCCCCGCCGCCCCCGCCGCCCCCGCCCAGCGGCCGGTTCTCGCGGGTCAGCTTCGAGCAGGTGACCCGGGCCTCGGCCGCGGCGCCGGTCGCGACCCCGCCCGCTCCATCTGCCTCCTCGAGCGGCACGATGGCGGCCGTGGCCCCCGAGGCCAGGCCGAGGACCACGGTCGAGGGGGCGGCGCTGTGCACCGGCCCGCGCGATCCGGTGGCCGAGCGGGTGCTGCCTCATCTGATTTCGTCGTGGCGCATCGCGCTGGTGCTCGCGGTCGAGCCCGACCGCGTGATCGCCCGGACCGGGGTCGGAGCCTCGCTCACCGCCGCGATGCTCGAAAGCCTGAGCGTGTCGCTGGCCGGGCCGTCGCTGCTGCAGAGCGTGATCGCCGCCCGCCGCGCCCACGTCGGCGACGCGCTCGATGCCGGGGGCGCACCGCGCGAGCCCTGGCTCCATGGCCTGGCCGAGGCCGGCGCCCGCGAGCTCGCGATCGCGCCGGTGATCGTCGGGGATCGCGTGGTCCGCATCGTGGTCGCGGTCGGCGCCCGCCTCGAGATCGGCGCCGCGTCCGGCGAGGTCCTGCGCGTCGCCCGCACGATGCTCGACGGCTACCGCACCACGCCGCCGTGATAGCGGGCAGCCGGCCCGGCCGCGGTAGGCTGCGTCGGCCATGACCGTCCGCCTCTATCACCGCGACGCCTTCGCGCGCCGGTTCTCGGCCACCGTGATCGACCACGCGACCCTGGCCGGCCGGGCGTCGCTGGTGCTCGATCAGACCGGGTTCTACCCCGAGGCCGGCGGCCAGATGGCCGACCGCGGGTTCGTCCACGCCGGCGGCCTTGCGCGGGCGGTGCTCGACGTCCAGGCCGACGATGACGGCCGCATCCACCACGTGCTCGACGGCGCGCTGCCTGCGGTCGGCGCCACCGTCGACGGCGAGCTCGACTGGCCGCGCCGGCGGATCCACATGGCGCTGCACACCGGCCAGCACCTGCTGTCGCGGGCCCTGATCGAGGCCGCCAGCGCGCCGACGGTCTCGGCCCGCCTCGGCGAGAGCGCCTGCACGATCGACGTCACCCGCGACCTGGTGCCCGAGCGCGAGCTGGCCGCCGCCGAGGACCTCGCCAACGCGATCATCGACGACGACGTGCCGATCCGCGCGTGGTTCCCCGAGGTCGCCGAGCTCGCAGCCCTGCCGCTGCGGCGCGAACCCAAGGTCAGCCACGAGGTCCGGGTCGTGGCCATCGGCGACTTCGACGTCTCGCCGTGCGGCGGCACCCACTGCGCCCGGTCCGCGCAGATCGGTTCGATCCGCATCCTCGGCAGCGAGCGCTACAAGGGCATGACCCGCATCACGTTCGCCGCCGGCGGTCGGGCCCGCACGGTGCTCGCGGCCCACAGCGAGGTCATCACCCGCATCGCCCGCGACCTCACCTGCGCGCCCGTCGACGTCCCCGGCGCGCTCGACAAGCTGCGCCGCGCCCTCGCCGACACCCGCGCCGAGACCACCGCGGTCCGCGACCGCCTCGCCGCCCTGCTCGCCGCCACCCTCGCGCCCGCCGCCGGCCCCGGCGAGGTCGTCACGGTCGTCGACGATCCTGCGCTCTTGCGCCCGCTCGCCGCCGCGCTCAACGCCGCCGGCCGCGACGCGCTGCTGGCCGCGCCTGGCGCCGAGGGCACCCAGGTCCTGCTCGCCCGCGCCGCCGCCTCCACCCTCGACTGCGGCGCCCTGCTCAAGCGCCTGGCGACCGCCACCGGCGGCCGCGGCGGCGGCAAGCCCACCCACGCCGAGGGCCGCCTGCCGGCCATCGCCGACTGGCCCGCCGCCCTCGCCCTCGCCCGCTGACCGACCGGGCTACGGCGGATCGTCGTGTGCGGTGATCAGGAGCGGACCTCGACGGCGCTGCGGCCGCCGCCGAGCGACCAGACGACGACGCGGGCGGGGACACGCTCCTCGAGGCCGGGCACGTGGGAGACGATGCCGACCTGGCGGCCGGTGGCGCGCAGGGTGTCGAGCACGGACAGGGCGGTGTCGAGGGTCGCGAGGTCGAGCGAGCCGAAGCCCTCGTCGATGAGCAGGGTCCGGACCTCGACGCCCGACGACGACAGCGAGGACAGGCCGAGGGCGAGGGCCAGCGACACCAGGAAGCTCTCGCCGCCCGACAGGCTGGCGATCGCGCGGACGTCGTCGCCGAGCTCGCGATCGACGACCTGCAGCTCGAGGTCGAGGCCGCCGACCCGCTCGAGCTGGTAGCGGGGCGCGAGGTCGTCGAGGTGACGGTTGGCGGCGGCCAGCAGGCGATCGAGGGTGAGGCTCTGGGCGAAGTCGCGCAGCTTCTTGCCGTCGGACGAGCCGATCAGCTCGTCGAGCTGCTCGAACGGCAGGGCGCGAGCGTCGAACGCGGCGAGGGCGCTGGCGGCGCGGGCCCGGCGATCGCGGGCGACGGCGTCGGCGCGGAGCTGCTCGGCCAGCACGCTGCCGGCGGCGGTGGCCTGCTCGGCAGCGTCGGTCGCGGTCGCGAGCCGCGCGGCCCACGCGCGCGGCTCGTCGTCGAGGGCCGCGGCCGCGAACCCGGCCGCGACCAGGGTGGCCGCGACGTCGGCCCGGCGGGCGAGCG
>JAYVSF010000218.1:0-2624 GCA_043775605.1 Myxococcales bacterium | reverse complement strand
GCGGCCTGCGCGATCGCAAGAAGGACGTCGAGCGCCGGCAGAAGGCCCACCTGCAGGCCGCCGAGCAGCACGACACCGATGCCGGCAGCTCGCCGCTCGGCGACGTCCGCTCCGAGCTCCGCAAGGCCGCCGAGGGCCGGCGGGCCGAGGTCGGCGTGCTCGAGCCCGAGAAGCAGGACTACGAGCGCCAGCTCGGCGCGCTCGAGCGGCCGCTCGCGACCGCCCAGTCCAAGGTCGCCGCGGTCCGGTCCGAGGTCGACCTCGCCAAGCGGTCGCTGGCCGACGCCCGCGAGGGCCACCGTCACCGCCTGGCCGAGCTCGACGCCGAGCTCGGGCGCAAGCACCGCGAGCTCGAGAGCACCGACGGCGAGATCCTGCGCCGGCTGGTCACGCTCGGCACCCTGATCAACCTCCACCGGGTCGATCGCCCCGAGTTCGCCGACCTGTACCAGCGGGTCGACCGCCTGCGCACGGCGATCAGCGCCCGCACCGGCGAGATCGATCATCTCACCGCCGAACGCGAGGCCTTCGACCGCGGTGCGCTGATGCGCGGCTACGCGGTGCTGGCCGGCGTCGTGATCGGCCTCATCACCATCGTCGCGATCCTGATCGCGATCCTCTGATCCGCGCGTCCGGGCGCCCGTGATAGCATCGCCGGGATGCCGTCCGTCCTGGTGTCGAACAACAGCGCGCTGTTGCGACACCTCGGGGCCCCGGCGTTCCAGCGCCTGGCGCTGACGCCGATCGTCGCGGTCACCGGCGACGAGGCCTGGGCCGCGTTCGACCGCGAGCGGCCGCCGCTGGCGCTGCTCGACGCCGAGCTGCCCGGCCTGTCGGGCTACGAGCTGTCGGCGCGGATCAAGGCGGCGGCGCCGGCGACCCGGGTCGTGCTGGTGGTCGGCAACCGCCTGTCGCCCGAGCAGCTGCGCCGGCTCGCCGACTCGGGCTGCGACGAGCTGCTGGTGGCGCCGATGACCGCCGACGAGCTGGCCGACGTGGTCGCGGTCCAGCTCGGGGTCGCGCGGCCCGGCGCCGAAGCCCACGAGCTGGTGGTGTGGATCGGCGAGCGGGCGCTGACCGCGACCGTCGCCAACCTCAGCGTCGACGGCCTGCGCCTGATCACCACCGAGGCCGTGGCCGAGGCCACCGAGCTGGTGATCGAGGTCCGGCTTGCGGACGGCGCCCGGATGGCGTTCACCGCCCGCGCGCTGTGGACCGAGGTCACCGAGCACGGCCACCTGGTCGGCGCCGCGTTCCTCGATCTCGACGACGACGCCCGCCGCACGCTCACCCGGCTCACCCAGTGGGAGGTGGTCAGCGACACCGAGCGGACCCGCATCGTGCTCAAGGGCGACTTCACCGAGGCCACCCGCTTCGACGATCTGCTGGCGGCGATGGTCGGCCGCATCGACTTCGACCTCGCCCAGATCCGCTACATGAACTCGACCGGGGTCATGGCCTGGTGCGAGTTCCTGCGGGCGGCGCCGATCCAGGGCTACGAGCTCCACGCCTGCTCGGTGCCGTTCGTGCTGCAGGCGTCGATGGTGGCGGCGGTGGTCGGCCGCGGCACGGTGGCGTCGTTCTTCGCGCCGTTCCACTGCGAGCAGTGCGACCACCACGAGGAGCGCCTGCTGCAGTCGGCGGCGGTGCTGGCGTCCGGCCTCACCGCGCCCCACTTCCAGTGCCCGGCGTGCGAGGGCCGGCTGGTGTTCGACGAGCTTCCGGCCCGCTACTTCGCGTTTCTGCGCGCGAACTGATCGCTCGCCAAGGCTCGCGGGGCTGATCGCGCTTACGCGTTGCTCGTCGTCGCGCGCTCGACCCAGCGGTCCTGGTAGATGCGCAGGATGTCGGCCGCGGTCTCCTCGATCGCGCGGTTGGTGACGTCGATGACCGGCCAGTTCGGGTGCTTGCGGAACACCTCGCGCGCGTAGCCGATCTCGTGCTCGATGTGGCCGCGCTTGCCGTAGTCCGACTCGTTCGACATGCCGAGGTGCTTGAGCCGGGCCTGGCGGATGCGCATCAGGATGTCGGGGTTGATGATGAGGCCGAAGACCTTGCGGTCGTCGACCTGGGCCAGCTCCTCGGGCGGGTCGATGCCGAGCACCAGCGGCACGTTGGCGACCTTGAGCCCGCGCTGGGCCAGGTAGGTCGACAGCGGCGTCTTCGACGTGCGCGAGATGCCGACCAGCACCAGGTCGGCCTTGGGCAGGTTGCGCGGCTCGGCGCCGTCGTCGTTCTTGACCGCGAACTCGACCGCCTCGATCCGGCGGAAGTAGTCCTCGGTGATGCTGTGCAGCAGGCCGGGCACGCCGGCCGGCGCCGAGCCCAGGAACGAGGCCAGCTTGCCGATCAGCGCGCCGATCAGGTCGACCGACTGGACGTCGTGGCGCTCGACCAGCTTGGCCAGGAGGTCGCGCTCCTCGACGTTGACCACCGTGAACACCACCAGCGCCTGCAGCTCCGCGGCCTTCTCGATCAGCTGCTCGCACTCGGTCTCGAGCCGGACCCGCGAGTAGGTGCGGACGTTGATCTGGACGTCGGTGAACTGCATGGTCGCGGCGCGGACCATGCGCTCGGCGGTCTCGCCGGTCGCGTCGCTGATGATCATCACCGTCTTCATGGCC
>JAYVSF010000217.1:0-7784 GCA_043775605.1 Myxococcales bacterium | reverse complement strand
GATCGTCGTCAGTGGCGAACGAGGGATAGAACGGCACCGGGTGGTGGCCCTTCGCGGTCAGCCGCGCCTGCAGCTCGTCGGACAGCGCCCGCGCCGTGCGCGCGAGGGCATCGGGGCGCGGGCTCTTGGGCGCGACGATGACGGCGACGTCGTGCTGGAACTTTGCGCCATCCGTCGTGTGCAGATCGACGTAGGCCGTCGGATCCCACGCGGTGAACAGGCCGATGATCGCGTTCAGCTCCGGCGAGTCGAGCTTGATGTAGTCGCGATTGAGGTTGAGGTTGCTGCCGTTGGTCCGGAAGCCCATCTCCTCGGGGCCGCGCTGGTTGGGGCGGTTGTTGGCGCCCCAGCGCTCGTGGCCGTCGGGGTTGACCACCGGCACGAACACCAGCGTGACCGCGGCGAGGGCCCCGGGCGCGGCCTGGCCGGCCAGCAGCTCACGGATCAGCACGAAGCCGGCGTCCTTGCCCTCGATCTCGCCGGCGTGGATGCCGGCCTGGACCATGATGACCGGCCGGTGGCGGGCGGCGGCGGCGCCCGGCGTGAGCACGCCGTCGGCCGAGGCCACGACCGCGACCAGTGGGCGGTGCTCGGAGGTCTGGCCGTAGGTGACGCAGCGGACCCGGGCCGGCGCGGACGCGGCGAGGTCGTGACACAGGCGCACGGCTTCGTCGTAGCGGCCGGTGCGCAGCCACGCGGTGGTCTCGGCGGTGGTGGTCAGGTCGGGGTGGACCGGCGCCGGGCGCGGGCAGCCGGTGACGGCGGGGACCAGCGCGACCGCGAGCGCGACGGTGACGTGACGGGCAGCGACCATGCGGTACTCGACCAGAGCCAGCCAGCGACCGCAAGCGCTGGCGCCGCAGCTGGTGCTACCGTCGGTGCGATGGCGACCGTATCCCGTCCGTTCGCGGGGGTGATCTTCGATCTCGACGGCACCCTGGTCGACTCGCTCGAGGACATCGGCCTGGCGATGGACGCGGCCCTGGCCCGGTCGGGCTTGCCCGGCCACCCGCTGGCGGCGTACCGGACCATGGTCGGCGAGGGCGCGCGGGTCCTGGCCGAGCGGGCGCGCGGTGGCGCCGCGATCGACGTCGATCTGCTGGCCACGGCCTACCGCGACGCGTACGAGGCCCGCGGCCATCGCAGCACCACGGTCTACCCGGGCATCACCGAGCTGCTCGCGCGCCTCGCCCGGGCCGGGGTCGCGCTCGCGGTGCTGTCGAACAAGCCCGACGACTTCACCCGCAGCCTGGTCGCCGTCCGCCTTCCGGACATCCCGTTCCGCGCGGTCCGCGGCCAGCTCCCCGGCGTCCCCCGCAAGCCCGATCCCACGGTCGCGCTCGAGCTGGCGGGGCTGATGGGCCTGGCCCCGCGCGCCGTCGCCTTGGTCGGCGACACCGCGGTCGACATCGAGACCGCGCGCGCTGCCGGCATGACCCCGGTCGGCGTGCGCTGGGGCTTCCGCGACGAGGCCGAGCTGCGCGCCGCCGGCGCTCGCCACCTCCTGACCACGCCCCTCGAGCTGCTCGAGCTGCGCTGATGTGCGGTCGCTATCCCTCGACCCGGCAGGCGCCGCTGATCGGCGAGCTCGAGCTGGCGATGGTCGACGACGCCGCGCTGGCCGGGCTGCTCGCGACCACACCCGCGATGCCCGCCGGCCTCGAGTCATCCGCGGCGCACGGCGGCGATGCCGGGCGCAGCGCGTGGTGGGCGCCGCGCTGGAACGTCGCGCCGACCCAGCCGGTGCGCACGGTGCTGGTGGTCGACGACCAGCCGCGCCTGACCCTGGTGCGCTGGGGGCTGCGTCTGCCGGCCAGCGCCGGCAAGCGGGCGCCGCTCATCAACGCGCGCAGCGAGACCGCGGCCACCAGCCCGGTCTTTCGCGGCCCCCTCGCCCACCGCCGCTGCCTGGTCCTCGCCGACGGCTTCTACGAGTGGCGCGTCGACGGCCGCACCCGCACCCCGGTCCGCTTCGCCCCCGCCGTCGACGATGGTCGCGCCCTCACCTTCGGCGCGATCGCCCGGCGCTGGCAGCAAGACGGCCTCGTCCTCGACGAGCTCGCGATCCTCACCACCGCCGCCGATCCGCTGGTCCTGCCGGTCCACGATCGCCGTCCGGTCGTGATCGCGCCCGCCGCTCGCCCGCGCTGGCTCGATCCCGCGCTGCCCGCCGACGCCATCGCCGACCTGCTCCTGCCCGCGCCGCTGGTCGGCTGGACCGCCGCCCCCGCCCCGCCGTGGCTCAACTCCGCCCGCCTCGAGCAGGCCGCCGCCCCCCTCGACCGGTGACCGGTTCGGGGTTCGGTCGTCTCGGATCACTCCCGGAGCGCGCGGAGGTAGCCGAGGTCGACGAGGTCCTTGGGCCTGCCCGCGGCCCGCTTGCTGCGTTCGAGCCCGTCGATCGTCAAGACCAGCAGACGCACCCCGCCGATCTCGAGCTCGTCGGCGGCGTCATCCACGCGGTCGAACGTCCCCAGGCCGGGCACCTCGCCGAGGAGATCGAGCGGTCCCAGATCGGTCTCCAGGGTGAAGTTGAGCCCGCTGCGCAGCGACGAGGTGTCGAGGGTGAACGGCAAGCCCTCCGGTACCCCACGCAGGCGGGGACGGAGCGCGGTCAGCGCCTGCGCGAGGCGCTCGAGGTTCTCGCGATCACGCGCGTAGGCGATGTCGAGATCCTCGGTCGCACGCTGGACTCCGCGCGCGATCAAGGCGACGCCGCCGATCACGACGAAGCGAACGTGGTGCTCAACCAGGCGACGGAGGAGCGCCTGCAGCTGCACGGGCCCGCGCCTTCCTCGCCTCGTCGGCGAACGCCTGCATCTGCTCGAGCCACTCGATACGCTCGGTCGGTGTCCGCGCCAGGCTCTTCCGCAGCAGCGCGCGGTCGACGTCCCGCGCGAACAACTCGGCGAGGATATCGAAGCAGGTCGGCGTCACCAGGTCACCGTACCATGGCACCTCGGAGTCGGGCCGTGGTTCGCGGCCCGGACGGCGGCGGACGTGATATCTGCGAGCGGTGAGCTTCGCCGACGCCCTGTGGGACCGCCAGGATGACTTCCAGGTCGACTTCCGCACCCCGCCGACCGAGGTCATCGCCGCGGTCCGCACCGCGCTGCTCGCCGATCGACCGCCGCAGGTCGAGGCCGAGCCGCCGCTGCAGGTCCTGTGCCTCGCGGTCCGTGACAGCGTCGCCGCCTACGCGGTCCGTTACTGGCTGGCCGACCTCGCGGTCGACGAGCCGACCGACAGCGAGGTCCGGCCCCGGGTCTACTTCGCGCTCCAGCGCGCCGGCATCGGGCTGTCGATCCCGGCCCAGGCGGTGTTCGTCAGTCACGACGACGACGCGCGCAAGGTCAAGAAGCAGCACGACGCCCACCAGGCCCGGCTGGCGGCGCTGGCCGCGATCGACGTCTTCGCGCCGCTCGACGCCGACGAGCGCGGGGCCCTCGCCGACCGCCTGACCTTGGCCCCGTTCGCCGCCGGCGAGGCCGTGACCCGCGAGGGCGACCACGACGACGGCCTGTACATCCTGGTCGACGGCCGCGCCGACGTCCGGATCGGCCACGGCGCCGCCGCCCGTGCGGTCGCGACCCTCGGTCCCGGCCAGTTCTTCGGCGAGATGGCGCTGCTCACCGGCGAGGTCCGCTCGGCGACCGTGGTCGCGACCACCGACCTGCAGTGCTACCGCGTCGACAAGCACGGCTTCGAGGCGATGAGCGGGCCCGGCCCGAACTGGCCGACGCGGTCGCCGACATCCTCACCGATCGCAAGGTGGCGCTGGCCACCGCCCGCGATGCGGCCGACGACGACGCGGCCGCCCGCCGCGCCGACGCCAAGCACGACCTGCTCGGCCGGATCCGCTCGTTCTTCGCGCTGCGCTGACAGCCGATCAGAAGGGCGTCGCCAGCGTGGCGGGGGCCACCGACTCGACCTCGACCTCGCCGAGCGCTGGCGCCGGGCACGCGCGCCGGTGGTCCGCCTTCACGGCCTGGTAGCCGTCGAGGCGCCATCCTCGGCCCAGGCCACGCCGCCGTCCTGCGCCACCAGCGGCCCGACGATCCATGGCAGCGGGTGGCCGCCGACATCGAGCGTGATCGCCAGCGTCGCGTCGTCGACGGTGAAGCTGTGGCGCTGGACGCCGGGCGCGCCAGGGCGGCTGGTCACCACCGTCAGCGTCACCCGGTCGTCGGCGGCCGCGAGCAGCGGCAGGTCGACGATGACGTCGCCCGGCGCCGGCAGGGCCACCGTGCGATCGGCCTGCAGGCCCCAGCCGGCCTGCACGTGCAGCCGGAGCCCGTCGATCGCGGGCCCGGGCTGGGTCCCGAGCCCGTGGACCGTGACCGTCCGCGCCGGCACGGGCCCCCAGATCTCGGTGACGTCGACGGCGCCACCGGTCACGAACCCGGGAACGGCGATCGTGGCGTGCTGGAGCGGGCCGGTGGTGTCGGCGACGTAGCCGTCGATCGTGAACGCGCCGGACGGCACGCAGGTGTCGTCGAAGCCGAGCACCGCCGGCGACCCCGACGCATACGCGGAGCGGCAGGGGCCGACGAAGTAGTAGCTCGCGCCGGCCGGCAGCGCGGGCACGCCGGCGAAGCGCACGGTCATGGTGCCGACTGGCTGTAGCCCGACGACGACAGGGCCGCGCGCACCGTGCAGGACGTGGTCGCCCGGCTGCAGGTCGGTGAGCGTGAACGACGACGAGAACTGCGCGGTCGGGCTGCTGCTCTGGTCCTCGTGCACCGACAGCCAGGCGCCGGGCTGGATCGCGACCCGGAACGGCGCGCCGGTGGAGTTGCCCGAGCGGACCACCGTGCCGTCGGCGTCGCTGACCGCGAAGGTGATCGGAAAGCCGAGCAGCCCGAACGTCGTCGAGGTGATGTCGACCTCGAGCAGCGTCGCCCCGTCGCCGCAGCCGGCGACGCCCAGCACCGCCGCGACGAACCCGCCGCCCCCACGCCGTGCTCGGGCCCGCGCGGTCACGGTCCGGCCGCCCAGCGGATCGCCTGGGCCAGGAGGCGAAGGAAGGCCGGCTCGGCGTAGGACTCGGGGGTGTGGCCCATCGCGGTGTAGAACATCCGGCCACCGAGGTGGTCGTCGGTCCAGGCCATCGGGTGGACGCCGACCCGCTGATCGACCGGCAGCGCGTCGCCGAGCGAGGCCTCGTCGAGCGCGAGGACGATGTGCAGCCCCTCCTGCTCGGGCCGCTCGTAGTACGAGTACCACTCGTCGGTGCGCGGCCAGCGCGGGTCGAGCCCGGCCACCACCGGCGCCGCCGCGTCCTCGACCGTCACCGTCGCCGGCAGCACCGTCGGTGGGTGGGTGCGGAAGCGGGCGCCGATCAGCTCGACGAAGAACGGCCAGTCGTACTCGGTGGCGCTGGCCGAGTGCAGGCCGACCACGCCGCCGCCGGCCCGGACCCACGGCTCGAACGCGGCCCGGCCGACGTCGTCGAGCACGTCGCCGCTGGTCACCGCGAACACGACGACGTCGACGTCGGCGAGCCGGTCGCGGTCGAACACCGCCGGATCGCGCGACGCGATCACCGAGAAGCCCTCGGTCGCGCACATCGCGAGCAGCGCGGCCTGGGCCACCGGCGTCGACGGGTGCATCCACAGGGTCTCGCGCGAGAACACCAGCACCCACGGGCCGCCGGTGCCGGTGCAGGCGCCGTCGATCACCGCCGGGCGGACGCCGGGCGGGTCGGCCGCAGGATCGGCGCAGGCCGCGAGGGCCACCAGCGCGAGGAGTCCGGTCGACCGCATGGCCAGCGCTAGCTTGGCCCCGGCGCCGGCGGGTTGCCACCACCAACGGTCCCGGGCGTGACCTGCCCGACCCAGGCGTCGAGCTCGAGCCAGCGATCGAACAGCCACAGCAGGCGCGCCTCGGGGGCGGCCGGCACGCTGGCGGCGGGGTAGCGACGCAGCGAGATCCGGATCGTGGCGCCGATCAGCGAGCCGCGCCACAGGTCGGACACCCGGGTCGCGCCCTCGAGCCCGGTGTGGCCCATGACGATGACGTCGAGGTCGGGGCGCGCGGCCAGGATCGCGAGCACGCCGCCCGGTCGCGGTGGCATCACGTGGGCCAGCGCCCGCGCGCGCTCGAGCACCGCCGGCGAGCCGCTGGCCTCCAGCTGCGCCATCGCCCGCGCCCGCTTGGTCGGCGTGGCCCGGCTGCCCTCGGGATAGATAAGGAGACCCTGCTCGGGCGGCATCGCGGCGGCGAGCGCCGTGATCGCGGCCAGGTCGGCGTCGCGGCGGGCCGGCGCCCGCGCCACGAACACGTTGGGCAGCCGGTTGCCGACGACGTCGAGGCACGGGTCCCACAGCAGCTCGCGCTTGAGGACGTAGCGCAGCAGGCGGCGGTGCGGGCCCGCGACGAACACCGCGGCCAGCACGGTGTCGAGGACGCTGCAGTGGCGGACCAGCAGGACGAAGCCACCGTCGGCGGCGACGTCGAGGCCGGCGAGGTCGAGGCGCAGGCCGTACAAGCGGCGGGCCCCGGCGAAGACCGTCGCCGTCCACCAGCGCTGGAGCCCGGCGTTGGCGGCGACGAACCGCGCGCGATCGCGGTGGAGCAGCCGGTGCATCCACAGCGCCCAGGCGCCAAGCAGGCCGGCTAGCTCGCAGGACAGCAGCCAGCCGACCGCGAGCAGCGCCCGGCAGCGGGCCCACGACCGGCGCCGCCCGACGACGTCGAGCAGCGCCGACAGCACGAGCGCCGGCCCGATCAGCGCGAGCCACAGGCACCACGCGATCGCGATGGCCGGGATCGAGATCAGCCGTCGAGCTAGCATCGCGCCACCACCGTTCGCGTCCTCGGCGCAGCCAGCATCGTCCTCATCATGCGCGCGCTGGGCGGCCTGCGGGCAAGGACCGCGACCAAAGCACGCGTCGCCGCGCCCGCCCGGGCGCCGGGTCGACAGCCCGGACCCGGTGTGATTCCATCCGCCGCGATGTCGTCTTCGCCGTCCACGCGGGTGCTCCGCGTCGGGTTCGTCCTCGGCCTGGCCCTGGTCGCGCTCTACTTGGTGATCGGCGCGTTCGAGCCGTTCCGCACCAACTGGGGTGACCCCTGGTCCGACGGCAACGCCATGACTGCCGGCCGCTACTTCGCCGAGGACGGGTTCGTCAAGACCGCGTTCACCCCGGTGCTCGACGTCGGCCCGCTCGCCGGCGACTCGCTGCGCTACACCCACTACCCGCCGCTGCCGGACCTGGTCGCCGGCGTGGTCCAGAAGGTGATCGGCCCCGACCACCTCGCGGCCCACCGCCTGCTCGCCATCGGCTGGAGCGCGCTCGCGCTCCTGTTCCTCTACCGCGTGGTCCGCCGGTTGTGGACCGAGCCGATCGCCCGGCTCACCGTCGTCCTGGTCGCCACCAACCTCCTCTTCCTCCAGTACGCGGACACCGTCCACCACATCCCGCTGTACCTCGCGACCGGCTTCATGGCACTCGACGGCGCGCTGCGCTGGCTCGACGATCGACGGCGCGCCGCGCTCGCGGTCACCGCGGCCGCGACCTTCCTGTGCTTCCTGTCGTCGTACGACTTCTACTTCTTCCTCACGATCATGATCCTGGCCGCGGTCCGCCTGCGGGGCGCGCGCTGGTTGCGGGGCCCCGGCCTGGCCGTGATCATCACCGTCGGCGTCGCCGGGCTGACCGCGATCGTGGTCAAGAACCTGCTCGTGATCTGGGCCGAAGGCGTCACCCACTGGCACCACGATCTGATGTTCCAGTTCTTCGAGCGCGCGACCGCCGCCCACTCGCGCTCGTACCGCGAGG
>JAYVSF010000216.1:0-2225 GCA_043775605.1 Myxococcales bacterium | reverse complement strand
CGACGAGCAGGGCACGCTGCAGGACAAGATCGACGCGGTCAACGGCTGGGACCTCGACCACACGCTCGACATCGCGATGGACGCGCTGCGGCTGCCGCCGGGCGACGCCGACGTCACCAAGATCTCGGGCGGCGAGCGCCGCCGGGTCGCGCTGTGCCGGTTGCTCCTGTCGCAACCCGACATGCTGCTGCTCGACGAGCCGACCAACCACCTCGACGCCGAGAGCGTGGCCTGGCTGGAGAAGACGCTCGAGAACTTCAAGGGCACCGTGGTCGCCATCACCCACGATCGCTACTTCCTCGAGAACGTCGCCCAGTGGATCCTCGAGCTCGATCGCGGCGAGGGTCACCCGTTCCAGGGCAACTACACCTCGTGGCTGGTGGCCAAGACCAAGCGGCTGGCCACCGAAGAGAAGCAGGCCAACGCCCGCGAGCGCATGCTGGCCCGCGAGCTCGAGTGGGTGCGCAGCTCGGTCAAGGCCCGCCAGGCCAAGAGCAAGGCCCGCCTGGCCCGCTACGACGAGATGATGTCGGAGGCCCAGCGCGAGAAGCGCGACATCCTCGACATCATCGACATCCCGCCCGGCCCGCGCCTCGGCAACGACGCCGTCATCTTCGACCACGTCTACAAGGGCTACGGCGACGTCGAGCTGATCGAGGACCTGTCGTTCAAGCTGCCGCGCGGCGGTATCGTCGGCGTGATCGGCCCCAACGGCGCCGGCAAGACCACGTTCTTCCGCATGATCATGGGCCTCGAGAAGCCCGACCGCGGCACCATCAAGATCGGCGAGACGGTCAAGCTCGGCTACATCGACCAGAGCCGCGACTCGCTCGACGACAAGAACTCCGTGTACCAGGAGATCGCCGACGGCAGCGAGCAGTTCAAGCTCGGCGACCGCATGGTGGCGTCGCGGGCCTACGTCGGCAGCTTCAACTTCAAGGGCCAGGACCAGCAGAAGCAGGTCGGCGTGCTGTCGGGCGGTGAGCGCAACCGCGTCCACCTCGCGAAGATGATCCGCACCGCCGGCAATCTGCTCTTGCTCGACGAGCCGTCCAACGACCTCGACGTCGACACCCTGCGCGCGCTCGAGGAGGGCCTGCTCGAGTTCCCCGGCTGCGCGGTGGTCATCAGCCACGATCGCTGGTTCCTCGACCGCATCGCGACCCACATCCTGGCGTTCGAGGGCAACAGCCACGTCGAGTGGTTCGAGGGCAACTTCGCCGACTACGAGGCCGACCGCCACCGCCGGTTCGGCACCGACGCCGACCAGCCGCACCGCATCAAGTACAAGCCGCTGCCCAAGGCCTGACCAGCGACCTGTACCGCGTTCGTTGCTGTGAGATAGAGAGCAGACCCCGAGCTTTCCCCGTGACCCCGAACCCCCAGAGTCATTGTATACCGCTCGCCAAGGCTCGCTAGCTAGCCGCTGCCCAAGGCCTGACACTCGGAGAGTAGACCGATGACGATGCTGCTCTATCACGACACCCGCGCGCCCAACCCGCGCCGGGTCCGGGTGTTCGTCGCCGAGAAGGGCTTGACCGCGGACCTCGAGCTGATCGAGGTCAGCATCAACACCCGCGCCAACCAGGCGCCCGAGCACCTGGCCCGCCACCCGCTCGGGCTGCTGCCGGTGCTCGAGCTCGCCGACGGTCGGGTCCTGCGCGAGTCGATGGCGATCTGCCGCTACATCGAGGAGCTGCATCCGACGCCGAGCATGTTCGGTGCCGATGCCTGGCAGCGGGCGATGATCGAGCAATGGAACCGCCTCGCCGAGATCGAGGTGCTGGCGCCGATCGCGCAGGTGTTCCGCAACAGCCACGCGTTCTGGCAGGGCCGGATCAAGCAGTCGCCCGACTTCGCCGAGATCATGCGCGAGGCGGTGCGCGACCGCATGGCCTGGCTCGATCGCGAGCTGGCCAGCCGCCGCTTCCTCGCCGGCGACGACTACTCGGTCGCCGACATCACGCTCCTGTGCGGGCTCGACTTCGGCAAGGTGTCGGGCATCCGCATCGGCGACGACACGCCCAACCTGAAGCGCTGGCACGGCGAGGTCTCGGCCCGGCCGAGCGCGAAGGCGTAACGCGGGCGATCGCGCCGACCTCGCGCGCGCGTCCGGCCATGGTCACTTCTTCTTGGCGGGCGGCTTCTTGGCGGCGGCGGGAGCAGCGGCCGGCTTGGCGGCGGCGGGAGCAGCGGCCGGCTTGGCGGCGGCGGGAGCAGCGGCC
>JAYVSF010000215.1:0-4765 GCA_043775605.1 Myxococcales bacterium | reverse complement strand
GGTCGGGCCTGGTCGGCTCGCCGAGCCGGCCGACATCCTCGAGGCCGCGGCCCGGGTGCTAGCGCCCCAGGACCTCGCCGGCCGCCGGCTGGTGGCCAGCGCCGGCCCGACCCACGAACCGATCGATCCGGTCCGGTACCTGGGCAATCGCTCGACCGGCAAGATGGGCTACGCGCTGGCGGCGGCGGCGGCCCGGCGCGGCGCGGCGGTCACGCTCATCGCGGGCCCGACCGCGCTGCCGGATCCGGTCGGCCTCGAGGTGGTCCACGTCGAGGACGCGACCGCGATGGCCGCGGCGCTCGACGCCCACGCCTGGACCGCCGACGTGGTGGTGATGGCCGCCGCGATCGCCGACTTCCGGCCGCGGGCGCGCTCGGCCCGCAAGCTCAAGCGCACCGAGATCGGCGCGACACCGGCGCTCGAGCTCGAGGCCAACCCCGATCTGCTCGCCGGCCTGGGTGCGGCTCGCGTCGCCCGCGGTGGTGGCCCGCTGCTGGTCGGCTTCGCCGCCGAGACTCACGACGTCGTCGCCTACGCCCGGGCCAAGCTCGCGGCCAAGGGCTGCGATCTGGTGGTCGCCAACGACGTCACCGCGCCCGGCGCCGGCTTCGCGGTCGATACCAACCACGTCACGCTGGTCGAGGCCGACGCGACCACCGAGCTCGCGCTCGCCGACAAGAGCGTCGTCGCGCACCGGATCTGGGATCGAGTGGCGGCGCTCCTGGCCGCGCGCCCGCCGCGGTCCTGATTCCCGCCAACCCTTTGACCCGCCGCCTGCGCTTCCGCACGCTGCGGAGTCCGCGCTCGCGCATGGGGATTCCGCATCACGCGCGGGCGATCGCGTGGGTCGTGTGGCCGAGGTCGCGTCGTCGCAGCGCCGGCTTCCGTGAGGGCTCGCTGCCGGTGCTGGTCGCGGCGCCGTCGGCCACCGCGACCCTCGCGCTTGAGGATCGCGACGCGCTGCCGCCGCCGCCCGATCCGACGCGCGATCCCGACCCTGCAGCAGGGCGAGGCCACGTCGCCGAGCACGCCGGCCGCGCGGGGGGCCTCGGACGACTCGCAACCGGTGCGGCTCGGCGGGAGCGCGTCGTCGCCGGAGCCGCAGGCGGCCACCACCCCGGCGCCGACGATCGACGATCTCGACGGCGATGATGACGCTGGCGCAGCTCGATGGCGGGCCCAAGGAGATCGTGCTGGTCGGCCAGGCAGCCGGCGTGGTCTGCGCCCGCTGGAACGGCGCGGCCGTCGTCGCCTGCGCGCCCTGACCCGCGATCCGCTCGGTCAGTGCACGCCGGCCAGCGCGCTCTTGAGCGTGGCGTAGCTCTGGCGGCCGATGAAGGCTCGGGCCGCGGTGCCGTCGGCGCGGAGGACCAGCGTCCACGGCACGTGATTGACCTTGAGGTCGCGGCGCAGCGTGCCGTCGTCGACCAGATCGACGCCCTGCCAGCCGAGCTTGGTCAGGACCTCGGCGCCGGCGGTCTTGCCCTCGGCGATCTGGACCGCCACCGCCGGCACGCCACGCTCGGACGCCGCGCGCATGGCGTTGGGCAGCTCCTCGCGGCAGTACGGGCAGCCGGGGCGCCAGAACACGACCAGGGTCGGCTTGCCGCCGAGGGTCGCGGGATCGAACGCGGCCTCGGCCCGGGTCGGGATGGTGAGGCGCGCGGCGATGTTGCCGGGCGGCGGCGGCGGCTCGCGATGGCACGCGGGCAGGGCAGGGAGCGCGATGGCCAGGGCGAACGCGACGTGCCCGGTCACCATTCGTGGGACGGCGAGATGGGGCCGTGGCATGGTCCGGATGTGGGTACCACGTCCGACCCTGGCTCGCCCGAAGAAGGCGACGATCCGCGGGCCGCGCTCGCCGGGCTGGTCCACGACCTGCGCACCCGCCTCTCCTGGCACCGGCGGGGCGGGACCTGGGCGGCGCCCGGTGGCGCGACCGCGCGGCCCGACCCGGGACCGGAGGTGCTGGCCGACGCGCGGCCGCCGATGAGGCCCGCGCCGATGAGGGCCCCGGCGATCGTCGACGCCCCGCCGCCCGCGCCGCGCGACGTGCGCGACCTGCCCGACGTCCACGCGAGCACCGGCCCCCACCTGACCCTCACCGCGATCCGCGCCGACCTCGGCGACTGTCAGCGCTGCAAGCTGTGCTCGACCCGCAAGCAGATCGTGTTCGGGGTCGGCCCCGAGCCCGCGGCCCTGATGTTCATCGGTGAGGGCCCGGGCGCCGAGGAGGACCGGCGGGGCGAGCCGTTCGTCGGCGCGGCCGGCGAGCTGCTCGACAAGATGATCGAGGCGATGGGCTGGGCCCGGACCGAGGTCTACATCGCCAACGTGGTGAAGTGCCGGCCGCCCGGCAACCGCGACCCCGAGCCCGACGAGATCGCGGCGTGCCGTCCGTTCCTCGACGCCCAGATCCAGGCGGTGCGGCCACGGGTCATCGTCACCCTCGGCCGGCCGGCGGCCAACCTCGTGCTCGGCAACGACGCACCGATCGGCTCCCTGCGCGGGCGCTTCCACGAGCACCGCGGGGTCCGGGTGATGCCGACCTGGCACCCCGCGTATCTGCTGCGCCAGCCCGATCGCAAGCGCGACACCTGGGCCGATCTCAAGGCGGTGATCGCCGAGCTCGAGCGGCTGGGCGTGCCGTCGTCGCGGCCGGCCCGAGGCTAGCGAGCCTTGGCGCCGCGTGACGCGCTCGCGCTCGAGCTCTGGCTCGACCGGCGCGAGGCCGCGCTGGCCCCCGAGCTGACGGCCCACGATCGCGCGGTGCTAGCGGCGGCGCGGGTCGGTCGCGACGGGCCGCCACCGCCCGCCGGCCTGCTCGATCCGGCGTTGCTCGCGCTACCGCGCCGGATCGTCGACGTCGAAGATCGCGGGCTGGTGGCGCGGGCCCGGACGCTCGCGCGCTGGTCGCTGGCGGCGCGGCTGGCGATCGACGTCGACATCCGGGCGGCGGCGGCGAGCCCGCGCGATCTCGACGGCGTCACCCGGCGGCAGCGTGCGCTGGTGACGGCCGCGTGCCGGCTCGGTCTGGCCGACGCCGCCACCGCGCTCACCGCGCTCCATGGTGTGGCGCTCGCACGGCCGGTCGTGCCGGCCACCACCGTCGACGAGCCCACGGCCACCGGCACCGCGGCCGCCGTCGCGCTGCCCGAGCCCGACCGCTTGCTCGCGATCCTCGCGGCGATCGCGGCGGTCGATCCGGCGCCGATCACCATCGAGCCCGCGCCACGGGCGCTGACGCTGGTGATCGCGGGCGGCGCCGAGATCCACTGCCTGGTCCGCGCCGGCGACGACGCGCTGGCGACCGTGGTGATCGCGGCCCACGAGCTCGGTCATGGTCTGCTGGCCTCGGCCCGGCGCGGGCCCGTGCTGACCCTGGCCGCCGCGCCCAGCCGGGTCGTCGACGAGGCCGCGGCAGCGTGGGCGGTCCGCGCGCTCGAGCAGCCCGCGGTCATCGCCGAGGCCGCGGCCCGCGCTGCGTTCGCCCGCCGCCGCCAGCGGCGCGAGCGGCTCACCGCCGCGCTCGCCGGGTTCGAGTACGCCTGCTTCGCTGGCACGCCGGCCGCGGCGGCCTGGGCCACCGTCGCCGCGGTCGATCCGCGCCCTCCGGCCCGCTTCGCCGCGCTGTTCGACGAGCCGGGGGTCATGGCCGCCTACCATGCCGCCGATCTGCTGTCGGGAGCCGATGCCGCCCGGCCGCGGGCTTGAGCCTGGCGTTCGGGGCAGGGAAGATGCGGCGATGCGCCGGCTGCACCTCGCCCTGGTCCTCGCCCTGACCGGGGTCGGGTGCGGGCGCGCGGCGGTCGACGTCCCGCGCCTGGTCGCGGCTCGTGGGCTCGACGGCGCCGCCGAGACGTTGCAGCTGCGCCTCGCGCGCGCGCCGCGGGATCGCGACCTGCACGCCGCGCTGGCGGCGATCGAGGAGCAGCGCGGTCGGCCCGGCGCCGCGCTCGATCACCTCGACCGCGCGATCGCGCTCGGTCGACCGTTTCGCGGCGGCCTCGACGCTGGCGATCGCGCCCGGCTGGCCCGACTCCTCACCCGCCGCGCGCTCGCCCGCGCCGCGCGCCGCAGCCCCGGCGCCGACGCCGACGTCGCCCGCCTGCGCGGGCTCGGCGTCGACGTACCGCTCGAGCTCGTGCACGATGCCGGCCTGGCCGCCGTCGCGGTCGAGCTGCGCCACACCGATCCTGTACGGCGCGCGGCGGCGGTGGTCCGGCTGACGCGCCTCGACCCGGCGCTGGCCAGCGCGCTGACCGGCGCTGCCGACCCGAGCGCGACCGAACGCGCGGCCCGCTGGCTCGACGCCGCCGGCGCGCGCCGCGTCCTGCACGAGCAGCTCGACGAGTTCGAACGCCGCGCCGGGATCGCGGGCTTCGCCGCCAGCAGCCAGCCGGCGTGGCTCCTCGATCGCTGGCTCGACGGCCGGCGCTGGTGGCACGGCGACGACGGTCGCCCCGATCTATCGACCCTGGCACGGGCCCTCGCGGCCGGCGCCGACCCGTGCGTCTTCCCCCGCTTCGAGCCGGCCCGCGTCGCGTGCACCGGGCCCACCGTCGAGGCCCCGGCCGCGACCGCGCCGACGGAGCCACCGCTGCCCGCGACCTGGCCGGCGTTCGCGGTCGCGCTGGCCGCCGACCCGGCCGACGCCGACCTCCGGGCCAGCCTCGGCGCGGTCGCGCAGGCCTTCACCACCGACCCAGCGCTCGGCGATCGCGCGGTCGAGGACTTCCTGGCCGCGTCCCTCGACGTCGCCGAG
>JAYVSF010000214.1:0-7677 GCA_043775605.1 Myxococcales bacterium | reverse complement strand
TGTTGATGATGCCGAGCCCGCGGATCTCCATGTGGTGGCGGATGATCCCAGAGCCCGAGCCGAACACGAACCCGGCCTTGCGCCGGAGCTCGACGATGTCGTCGGCCACCAGCCGGTGACCGCGGACCACCAGGTCGAGCGCGGTCTCGCTCTTGCCGATGCCGCTCTTGCCCAGCAGCAGGACGCCGATGCCGAGGACGTCGAGCAGGACCCCGTGGATCGAGGTCTGCGGCGCCATCTCGTCGGTCAGCCAGCTCGAGACCCGGACGATCAGCTCGGCGGTGATGAGCGTCGAGCACAGCAGCGGGACCTGGGCCTCCTCGCACGCGGCCACCAGCTCCGGCGGCGGCACCAGCCCGCGGCTGACCGCGATCGCCGCCGGCTGCGAGACCAGCACGGTGGCGATGCCCATAGCCCGGGCCGCGGGCTCGATCGCGTGCAGGTACGCGATCTCGGTGCCGCCGAGGATCAGCAGGCGCTGATCGTGGAGCTGCTCGGCCCAGCCGGTCAGGGCCAGCCCCGGCTTCTGGATGCGCGGCACCGCGATCAGGCGATCGAGGCCAGCCTCACCGGCCACTAGCCGCAGCTCCAGCCCGACCTCGGGCGCCAGCAGCTGAGCCGCCGTCACCTGCGGGGTCCGGGTGCGCGCGGCGGTCATCGATCGGACCTCGCGGACATCGGTCAGTACTTGGCGTCCTCGTCGGCGATGACCTGGAACATGGCGTCGGCATCGGCGGCGTCGCGCAGCCGGCGCCGGAACGCCGCGTCCTTGAACACCCGGCTGATCCGGGCCAGCGCCTTGAGGTGGGTGCCGGTCGAAGCCTCGGGCGCGACCAGCACGAAGAACAGGTAGGTCGGCTGCTTGTCCATCGAGTCGAAGTCGACGCCGGCCGGGGCCCGGCCCAGGCACGCGACGATCTCGCTGACCGCCGACAACTTGCCGTGCGGGATGGCCACACCCTCGCCGATCGCGGTCGAGGCCAGGGCCTCGCGATCGATGAGGATGCGGGTCAGGTGGGCCCGATCGATCCGCGGGTGGCGCGCGGCGATGTGGCCGGCCAGCTCCTCGAGGATGCCGCGCTTGTCGCTGGCCCCCAGAGCCGGGACCAGCATGTCGCGCCCGATCAGATCGACGATCTTCATCCGACGCCGGCCACGCTACCACGTCCGGCGCGGCCCGCGCAGGGATCGCCGGCCTCCCGCACGGGCAGCACATTCGGCCGCACGATCAGACGGCGGCCGGGGTCTCGATCAGGCCGAAGCTGCCGTCGTCGCGCCGGTACAGCACCGACACCCGGTTGCCGGTCTCGAGGCTGCGGAACACCAGCACCGGGGCGTGGGTCAGCTCGAGTTGGGCGATGGCGTCGTCGGTCGACATCGGGTTGGCGTGGAACTCCTCGGTCTTGACCACGCTGTACTGCGGGGCCGGCGGCGCGGCCTCGGGCTGCGGCAGCGGGGCGGCGTCGACGCCGGTGTCACCGAGCGCCTCCTTGACGATGGAGTGCGACCACGGCAACGGCTCGACGTGGTGGGGCCGGACCCGCTGCTCCTGGATCTTGCCCTTGTAGCGCCGCACCTGGCGCTCGATCTTGGCGATCACGAGGTCGATCGACGAGTACATGTTCTCGGTCGTCTCGTGGCCGGCGATCGCCAGGCCGTTGTGGAGTTGGAAGTTGACGTCGACGCGGTGGTTGTGCCGCTCGACCCCGAACACGACGTGGCACGCGATCGGATCCGGCAGGTACTTGCGGATCCGGTCCATACGCTCCTTGGCGTACGACTTGAGCGCCTCCGAGGCTTCCATGTGCCTGAACGTCACCGAGAATTGCATTGGTCCTCCGTGGCCTTGGTTCAACTACCAGTGTAATGCGATCCGCCGCGAACGTAAGCGGTCTACCAGACCTGCTTGCGCTTCGACGAGCTGAGGATCCCCAGCTGCTCGCGGTACTTCGCGACCGTGCGCCGGGCGATGTCGATGCCGGTCTTCTTCAGCATCTCGACGATCTTCTGATCGCTGTGCGGGCGCTTGGCGTCTTCGGCGTCCACCAGCTCCTTGATCTTCGACTTGACCGCCTGCGACGCCAGGTCCTCGCCGTTGGTGCGCGAGATGCCCGAGTTGAAGAAGAACTTGAGCTCGTAGATGCCCTGCGGGGTGTGGACGTACTTGTTGGTCGTGACTCGCGACACCGTCGACTCGTGCATGCCGATGTCCTCGGCGATGTCGCGCAAGATCAGCGGCTTCAGGAAGGCGATGCCCTTGTCGAAGAAGTCGCGCTGGAACTTGAGGATTGACTCGCTGACCTTGATGATCGTGCGCTGGCGCTGCTGGATCGAGCGGATCAGCCACTGCGCCGACCGCAGCTTGTCCTGGACGTAGTCCTTGGACGCGTTGCCGTTGCCCATCGCGGCCTTGTAGAAGTTCGAGATCTTCAGCTTGGGCAGGCCGTCGTCGTTGGGCACAACGAAGAACTTGTCGCCGACCTTGTGGATGTAGACGTCGGGGGTGATGTAGTGGGCGTCGTCCGACGCGTACTGCCGGCCCGGCCGCGGGTCGAAGTCCATGATGACCTTGGCGGCCTCGTAGATCTCCTCGAGCGGCTGCTTCAGGTCGCGGGCGATGGCGGGGTAGTTCTTCTTCTCCAGGTTGCCGAGGTGCGACCGGATCATCTTGACCACGAGGTCGTCGTCCTGGCCGGCGGCCATGGCCTGGATCAGCATGCACTCGGCCAGGCTGCGGGCGCCGATGCCGGTCGGGTCGAAGGTCTGGATCTTCTCCAGCACCTTCTCGACCAGCTCCTCGCTGACCTCCTCGTCGCTGGCGAGCTCCTCGAGCGTCGGCTCCTTGAAGTAGCCGGCGGCGTCGATGTTGCCGACGATGATGAGGCCGATCTCCTTCTCGCGATCGCTGAGGTCGCACAGCTTGAGCTGCCAGGCCAGGTGATCGTGGAGGGTCGGCGGCCGGGTCAGGGTCTGCTCGAGCGAGGGCATCTCCTCGCTGTCGCCCCGGTACGACGGCATCGGCGCCGACGAGGCGTAGTTGTCGAGGTAGTTCTCCCAGTCGATCTCGCCGACCGCGGTGCCGTCGGCCTTGATCTCGACCGTGTTGGGGTTGTCGACCGTGGGCGAATCGGTGGGGGACTCGGTATTTCCCGCACGCTCGGACTGCATCGCCATCTGCTCGTCGCCGCCCAGCAGCTCGCGCTCCTGGTTGCGCTCGGCCGAGGACTCGATATCGTCCTCCAGGATCGGGTTCTCCAGCATCTCGTCGTGGACCATGTCCGCGAGCTCGAGCCTGGAGAGCTGGAGCAGCTTGATGGCCTGCTGCAGCTGCGGGGTCATCACCAGCTGCTGGCTCAGCTTGTGGACCTGCTTGATCTCCATCGCCATCGGTTCAGACCTTTCTTACGGCACAGACTGAGGCGTAAACACCCGGCATCGCTTGATTAGATCGCTGGAGGCCCAGGCATGCTCCACCGTACCAGCGACGGGCAGGCATTGTAAAGCGAGATGGAACGGAACTTGCGACCCGCGGCCCGGGCCCAGCGTGATGCCTCAGCGAGGCGTTAGCCGGGCAGGCCGAGCGGAAGGACGGGGGCCTCCTCGCGCAGGGCGCCGTCCTTGGGCGGCTGTCCATAGATGCGCTCGAAGATCGGGGTGGCCATCAGCGTGGTCAAGATGGCCATCATCACGAGGATGGCAAACAGCGGCGGCGCGATGATCCCGCGCTCGAGCCCGATGTTCAGCAGGATGAGCTCCATCAGGCCCCGGGCATTCATGAGCGTGCCGATGGCGGTGGCCTCGCGCCAGGACTCGCCGTTGAGGCGCGCCGCCAGCATGCAGGCGCCGAACTTGCCGCCGACCGCGGCGAGCATCACCAGGCCGGTCAGGCCCCACAGGTGCCAGGAGTCCACGAGCCCGATCTTGGTGTTGAGGCCCGAGTACACGAAGAAGAGCGGCAAGAGCAGGTTGGTGGTCAGCGGCATGAGCTTGTGCACGAGCTCGCGCTGGACCGCCCCGCGCGGCATCGCGATGCCCATCAGGAAGGCGCCGAACACGGCGTAGATGTGGATGTAGTCGGTGAACCAGGAGGCGAGCATGACGAGGCAGAGGATGCCGAGCAGGACCTCGTTGCTCATCTGCCCCTCACGCTCGACCTTGGCCCCGAGCGGGCGCAGGAGCCGACTGACGACGACGAGGGTGAACCCGGCGTACAGGAGGCCGCCGCCGATCGCGATCACCGCGAACTGGGCCGAGCCGGCGAAGCTGCCGAGCACGATGGCGAGCACGCACCAGGCCGCGGCATCGTCGATCGAGCCCGCCGCCAGGGCGAGCGTCCCGAGCGAGGTCCGGGTCAGGCCCTGCTCGTAGATGATCCGCGCCAGCATCGGGAAGGCGGTGATCGACATCGAGGCGCCCATGAAGAGGATCGCCAGCGGCAGGGTGACCTTCTCATTGAACAGGGTCGCGTCGCCCGCAAAGAGGAAGGCGAGCGCGCCGCCGAGCGCAAACGGCGCGACGATGCCGGCCGCCGAGATCGCCGCCGCGCTGCGCACGCGGCTGCGGATGAGGCCGACATCGAACTCCACACCGACGAGGAACATGTAGAGCGAGAGGCCGAGCTGGGCGATCGCGAAGAGGATGGGCTTGGAGGCCGGCGGGAACATGTAGGTCGCGACGGTCGGGAACAGCCAGCCGAACAAGGACGGGCCCATGACGACGCCCGCGATCATCTCGCTCACGACCTGGGACTGGCCGAGCCGGCGGAAGAGCCAACCGGTCGCGCGACAGACGCCGAGGATGAAGGCGATCTGCAGGAACAGGCGGACCGAGAGATCAAACGGGGTCATCGGGTGCATTCCTACTCGCTGAGCGCGGTGAGGGGGTGCGTAGCCGTCCGACCGCGCCGCCCCGCAGCAGCAGGCGCACGGCCTCGAAACTCTACAGCGTGCCTCGCGTGGGAACCGCGAGGTTCAATTGCGCGCGGGAGCGATCGGCCGTGAGCCCGCTTCACCCGCGGGACGCGGCGCAGCACGCTCGCGGTGGTCTACCATCGCGCGGACGAAGCGCTTGAAGAGCGGGTGAGCCGCCATCGGTCGACTCTTGAACTCCGGGTGGAACTGACAGGCCACGAAGTACGGGTGGTCGCCGAGCTCGATCATCTCGACCAGCTTCTTGTCCGGCGAGAGCCCCGAGAGCACGAGGCCGTGCGTCTCGAGCTCGGCACGGAACTGGTTGTTGACCTCGTACCGGTGGCGGTGGCGCTCGGAGATCTCGGTCTGGCCGTAGGCCTCGTGGGCGCGTGTGCCCTCGGCGAGTACGCAGGCGTAGGCGCCAAGGCGCATCGAGCCGCCCTTGCCGTCGACCTTCTGCTGCCCCTCCATGAGGGCAACCACCGGGAACTTGGTGTCCGGGTCGATCTCGGTCGAGTTGGCTCCCGCCATGCCGGCGACGTGGCGAGCGAACTCGACGACCGCGAGCTGCATCCCGAAGCAGATGCCGAAGAAGGGCACGCGGCGCTCGCGGGCGTAGCGGATGGCGGCGATCTTGCCCTCGGTGCCGCGCGAGCCGAAGCCAGGCGCGCACAGGATGCCGTCGACGTCGGCGCACAGGGCCTCGGCGCCGACGCGCTCGACCTCCTCGGAGTCGATGTAGCGGATCGTGACGCGCGAGTCGCAGGCGATGCCGCCGTGCGTGAGCGCCTCGCTCAGCGACTTGTAGCTCTCGGTCAGCTCGACGTACTTGCCGACGAAGCCGATGACCACCTGATGGGTCGGCGACTTGATCTTGTCGACGAGCTTCTGCCAGCCCTCGAGGCTGGGCGCGCGCGACCAGATGTTGAGCAGCTCGCAGAGCTTGTCGTCGAGCCCCTCGTGGTTAAGGTGCAGGGGCAGCTCGTAGATCGTCGGCACGTCCTGCGAGGTGAAGACCGCGTCGGCCGCCACGTTGCAGAACAGGGCGATCTTCTTCTTGATGCCCGCGTCGATCGGGCGATCGGTGCGGCAGATGAGGATATCGGCCTGGATGCCATACTCGCGCAGCTTCTGCACCGAGTGCTGGGTCGGCTTGGTCTTGAGCTCGCCGGCAGCGGCGATGTACGGGATGAGGGTCAGGTGCACCGCGCAGACGTTCTGCGGGCCCTGCTCGATACGCAGCTGGCGCAGCGCCTCGATGAAGGGCAGGGACTCGATGTCCCCGACCGTCCCGCCGACCTCGAGGATGATGACGTCGTTGCCCTCGGCGCAGGCGAGGATCTTGCCCTTGATGGCGTCGGTGATGTGCGGGATGACCTGCACGGTGCCGCCGAGATAGTCGCCGCGGCGCTCGCGCTGGAGGACCTCCCAGTAGATCTGGCCGGTCGTGAAGTTGTTGAGCCGCGACATGCGCGTCGAGATGAAGCGTTCGTAGTGCCCCAGGTCCAGGTCGGTCTCGGCGCCGTCGTCGGTGACAAAGACCTCGCCGTGCTGGATCGGGTTCATCGTGCCCGGATCCACGTTGATGTACGGATCGAGCTTCTGGATCGTGACCTTGAGGCCCCGATTCTCGAGCAGCGCCCCGATCGACGCCGATGCGAGCCCCTTGCCGAGCGAGCTCACGACGCCGCCGGTCACGAAGATGAACTTGGTCTGCTTCCCGTTCGGTTTGGCGTTCCCGTTCGGCTTGGCGCTCGGCATGGTGGCCCTCGCGTGCGTGTTGCTCGATCACGCGCTACGAGCGCGCCGTACGGATCCCGACGCTAGTCAGCTCGACGCACGGTGTCAAACTGATCCGGCTACATCGTCGCTGATTCGACGGCGCGCGCGCGCGCGTGCTATGAGCCCATCGTTGCGACCGCCCGCGTCCGCCGAAGGCATCTCGCTCGAGCTCGATCGCTTGACGATCCGGGCGCTTCGCCGCGCCTGGCTCGAGCTCAACCAGTCGCTCTTCCGGGGCGCGCTGCGCCCGCCCGCGATCCTGCTCTCCGACTCCGTGCAGTTCCTCGGCCGCTGGCAGCCCGAGGACCGCACGATCGCGATCGCCCGCGCCTGCCTGAGCCACGGCTGGGGCGTCGTGCTCGAGGTGCTCAAGCACGAGATGGCCCACCAGCATGTCGAGGAGAACCTCGGCCTGCACGGGGAGGCGCATGGTCCGGCCTTCCGCTCGCTCTGCGAGCGCCTCGCCATCGACGCGCGCCCTGCGGGCCTGCCACGCGCCGAGCGCGCCGACGATCCGACCGCCCGCCTCATCGCCAAGGTCGAGAAGCTCCTGTCCCTGGCGACGAGCGGCAACGAGCACGAGGCGGCGCTGGCGATGCGCACCGCGCAGCGACTCATGCTGCAGCACAACCTCGCCACCATCTTGGCGCCCGAGGCCGAGGCGCGGCGCTACCACTTCCGCCACCTCGGCCGCCCCAAGGCCCGCACCACCGAGAGCGAGCGGCGCCTGGCCACCCTGCTCGGCGAGTCCTTCTTCGTCGACATCATCTGGGTGCCGGTGTGGCGCCACGACGAGGGCAAGCGCGGCACCCAGCTCGAGATCTGCGGCACGCCAGAGAACGTGGAGCTCGCGGCCTACGTGCACGCCTTCCTCACGGACACGGCCGAGCGACTGTACAAGGAGTTCAAGCGCGAGCAGCAGTTGCGCTCCGACGGCGAGCGCCAGAGCTACCTCGCCGGGGTCATCGCCGGCTTCGCCGACAAG
>JAYVSF010000213.1:0-3299 GCA_043775605.1 Myxococcales bacterium | reverse complement strand
TCGACCCTGCCGAGCCCGCCCTGCCGCCGCCGTCGTCCGCGACGGTGAGCGCGCGCCGCCCGGGTCCGCCCCATGCCTGCGAGGTCATGATGGTCGGCTTTCGCTCCAAGCCGCGCGGCTCGGCCCGTCGGTGAGCGCGGCGCCGAACCCGCGCGGGCAACCCTGGCCGATCAGCGCGACCGCGGTTGCTGGTATCGTGCGCCGATGATCAAGTCCACGCTGATCGTCGTGCTGCTGCTGGGGGCCTGCGGCGACGACGCGGCGAGCGGGCCCGACGCCGACCCCAGCACCCCCAAGCCTGTGGTGGTGCTGACCACCTCGCTCGGCGATCTGGTGGTCCAACTCGAGCCGGTCGAGATGCCGCGCACCACCGCCAACTTCCTCGCCTACGTCGACAGCGGCTGGTACGACGGCACGCTGGTCCACCGGGTCGACGCCGACTGGGTCATCCAGGGCGGCGGCTACACCACCGGCCTCGCGCCCAAGACGCCGAGGGCCGCGATCGGGCTCGAGACCAGCGTCAACGTGCCCCACATCCACGGCGCGATCTCGATGGCGCGCAGCAACAACCCCGACAGCGCGACCTCGCAGTGGTTCATCGTCGACTGGCCGCACGCCACGACCGGGCCGCAGCGGGCCCAGCTCGATGGCCAGTACGCCGCGTTCGGCAACGTCATCGAGGGCCTCGACGTGCTCTCCGCCATCACCCACGTCCCGATCCACACCGTCGGCCCCCTGCAGAACGTCCCGGTCACCGAGATCGTCGTGACCAGCGCCCACCGCCGGCCCTGATCGACGACCAGGAGATCACGGCCGCGCATGGGGCTTGAAGTGGACGAGCGCCCAAACGAAATACAACCCGACGGCCTCGACCAACACACCAAGTCCGACGAGGGCGACTTTCCCCGGAGAGATCTCCCTTCCCACGACTTGCACTCGCTGCATGTCGGCGAGGTCGAATCGCTGCGCCTCCGCCGGGGGATTCAGGCAGACCAGCAACGGGCCGGTGATCGTGACCCCCGCACATGTGACCTTGTGGCGACTGCCGTCGGCAAGCCGGAAATCGAGCCAGTTGCGGTTGTCGAACACGACGGGCCGACCGTGGAGGTCGAGCAGCGTCACCCGGGCGCCGGTCTGGATGCCGTCGAGGCGCGTGAGCGAGCCGGGGCGGATGTCGTGGCGCACGTCGCGATAGCAAGCGGCCGCCGGCGCCGCCAGCGCCAGCACGAGCAGCGCCACCAAGGTGCGCGGCGGCCGAACGCCTCGTGACGCGCGACGATCCTTCATCACTCGCCGATCCGCATGGCAGCGCATCGTTCCTCCTCGCACTGCGATGACCGCTCGCCGCGCCACCCGCGCGCGCGCGGCCCCCTCGATATCGATGACGCCCGTGCGTTCGTCACGACGACGGTGCGCGACCCGTGGCGCGAGAGCAAGGGCCGCGGCGGGGCGAACCACCGGCCGCGGAAGTGCGCAGCCCCGAGCTGAACCTCAGTGGCGGTCGCCGGGGCAGCGCATAACCACTGCGAAGCCGTCGTGGAGAAAGACGTCGCGCACGGTGCCGCGATCGCCGCAGCGCGCGGTCGCCGGCTGGGGCAGCAGGCACACGGTGTGGCGGCCGACCGCGGCCTGCAGCGAGGCGCGCTCGCCGGCCTGGACCGCGCCAGCCCAGGCGCCGTCGACGTGGACCGAGACCTCGACCTGGCAGCCGCGGTTGTCGATCTGGAAGGTCGCGATCGGCGGCACCACCACCGTCGGCGGCGGGATCTTCTTCACCGCCGGCGCGACCACCAGCCCGCGGTACGCTTCGGGGTCGGCGATGGTCGCGGCCAGCAGATCGGTGCGGCAGCCGCGTCGCTGCAGCTCCTTGCCGAGCTGGACGTCGAGCGACGCCTCCATCGCCCGCAGGTCGGCCTGGGCCAGCCGGTAGTCGGTGCGTGCGGTCGCGACCCGGGCGCGCAGCACCGGGCCCAGGGTCTCGACCTCGCCGAAGTCGTCGGCGACCGCGATCACGCGGTGGGCGTCCTCGAGCGCGACCCCGGCCAGGACGAACGCGGCCAGGGCGTCGTTGGCGGCGGCCCAGTGCGGCGCCACCGCCACCAGCGGGCAGGTCCGCGGCGCGGTCCGGGCGGCGATCAGATCCTTGCCAGGGCCCTCGCCGAGCGCGAGCAGCGCGGCCAGGATCTCGCGCTCGAACCGGACCCGGGCCTCGGTCACGCCGGTCTCGGCGGTCGCGAACCGAGCCAGCGCCCGCGGCACCGCGCCGGGATCGCCGAACGGCAGGTCGAGCCGGGGCGCGACCTCGAGCTGGAGCGCCGAATCGGCGAGCTCGCCGGCGTCGCCCACCAGCCCGGCCCGATCGATCGCGGCGACGTTGGCCGCGGCCGCGATGGCCACGGCGCTGGTCGCGCCGCCCTCGGTCCCGGCCCGCGCCGCCGCGTCGGCGAAGTCGGCCCGCGCCGCCGCACGATCGCCGGCGCGCACGGCGATCACGCCGCGCAGGAACGCGGTGTCGGCCCGGCCTGGCTCGAGCCGCTCGGCGCCCTCGGCCTGCACCGCAGCGACCGCGGTGCGACCGTCGGCCAGCGCCGCCAGCGCGAGATCGTGCCGGAGCGCGGCGCTGCGCGGTCGCTTGCCCGCTGCCTTGCGCCAGGTCACGGCGGCCTCGGCGAGCTTGCCCTCGCGCCACGCGATCGCGCCGAGCGCGCTGCCGGCCTCGGGCGCGTAGGTCGCCATCCGCGCCGGGCCCTTGAACGCGGCCCGCGCCCCGTCGAACCGCCCGGCATCGTAGAGGGTCGCGCCGATCAGGAACGGCGGCCGGGGATCGTCGGGACGCAGCGCCGCGACCTCGCCGTACCGGGACACCGCGCGATCGATGTCGCCGGCGCCACGATGGAGATCGGCCAGCCGCTTGCGGGTCGCGACGTCGGTGGGCCGGGCCGCGGCGACCCGGGTCAACGTTGCGATCGCGTCGGGGATGCGCCCGAGCTCGGCGTAGCCGGCGCCGAGATCGACCTGGGCCCCAAGATCGGCGGGCGCGAGCCGGGTGACGATCTCGAGCTCGGCGACCAGGCGCGCGATCGCGCCCTCGCTGCCCTCGATCAGTGCGAGCAGGCGGTGGGCCACGAGATCGTCGGGGCGGCGGGCCACCACCCGCTCGAGCTCACGGCGTGCGCCGACGCCGTCCCCGAGCTGCCAGCGGGCCGCCGCCAGCCCGACCCGGGCGTCGAGGTCCCAGGGCCGGGCCCGGGCCAGCGCGGTGAACCGCTCGCGCGCGGCGTCGGCTTGACCGGCGGCGG
>JAYVSF010000212.1:0-3782 GCA_043775605.1 Myxococcales bacterium | reverse complement strand
CGCACGATGGAGCGGGCGGGCCGCAACGCCGCGGGCGGTGGCAGCGGCCTCGACCCCAACACAACGACCAGGGCACGAGCTCGGTCGACGAGCTCTACTCTTACCGCTCGGACGCCAACCCGATCGTCGGGGGCACGTTCGAGGACGTGGTCTTCGCCAAGGCCCTCGACAACAACGGCCTCGAGACCCCCGAGCCGATCGTCCGCAACTCGAACTTCGGCAACGTCAACGGTCGCTACTCGCCGCTGTCGGTGCGCTTCGGCGCGCGCCTGACCTTCTGATCCGGTCTGGACGCGGTCGTGCGTGAGTCGGGGAGCCTGCGGGCTCCCCGTTGTACTTTCGGCGTCGGGGGGGCGTGGTAGATCCCCGGGCGATGGTGACTCCGCTCAACCCCGAGCAGCGCGCGGCGGTCGAGCACGGCGATGGGCCGCTGCTCGTGCTGGCCGGGGCCGGCACCGGCAAGACCCGGGTGCTGGTCCAGCGCATCGCCCGCCTGGTCGAGGGCGGGGTGGCGCCGTGGCAGGTCCTGGCGGTCACCTTCACCAACAAGGCGGCGCAGGAGATGCGCGAGCGCCTGCGGGTCCTGCTCGGCGCCCGGGTCGAGAAGATGTGGATCGGCACGTTCCACGCCACCTGCGCCCGGCTGCTGCGGCGCTACGGGTCGGCGATCGGGCTGGCCCAGGACTTCCAGATCTTCGACGACGACGACCAGCAGCGCGCGGTCAACGCCCTGCTCAAGGCCATGGGCTACGAGGACCAAGTGTCGGCCCGGACCATCACCAGCCGGTTCGACTACGCCAAGAACCGCGGCCTTGATCCGGCCAAGGTGCCCGGCGGCGAGCCGTGGGTCGATGACATCATCCGGGAGCTGTACCCGCAGTACCAGGCCCGGCTGGCGCGAGAGAAGGCGGTCGACTTCGGCGACCTCATCCTCAAGGCGCTCGAGCTCGGCCGACACCCGCAGCTCGGGCCGGCGCTGGTGACGATGTTCCGTCACGTGCTGGTCGACGAGTTCCAGGACACCAACCTGGTCCAGTACGAGCTGGTGCGGATGCTGTCGACCGGCACCGGCAACCTGACCGTGGTCGGCGACGACGATCAGTCGATCTACGCCTGGCGCGGAGCCGAGCCGCGCAACCTGCTCGACTTCGACCGCGACTTCCCCCACGTCCGCGAGATCAAGCTCGAGCAGAACTACCGCTCGACGTCGACCATCCTCGAGGCCGCCAACGCGGTGATCAGCCTGAACCTCGACCGCCGGGGCAAGGCGCTGTGGACGGAGGCCGCCGGCGGCGACCCGATCGTGCTGTACACGGCCGGCGACGACCGGGGCGAGGCCGAGTGGGTGGCGCGGACCCTGCGGACGATGGTCGACGACGGCGAGTGCGAGCCGGGCGACGCCGCGATCCTGTACCGGACCAACGCCCAGTCGCGCTCGCTCGAGGAGCAGCTGCGCCGGTTCCGGTTCGAGCCGCGGGTGGTGGGGGCGACCGCGTTCTACGAGCGGCGCGAGGTCAAGGACGCGATCGCCTACCTGCGGCTCTGCGCCAACCCCGACGCGGACTCGGCGTTCGAGCGGGTGGTCAACGTGCCGCCGCGCGGCATCGGCGGCGCCACCGTCGACAAGCTCGGGGCCCACGCCCGGGCCCACCAGCTCGGGATGCTGGCCGCGGCTCGCGACATCGCCCGCGGCGGCGGCGATCTCGGGGCCAGCCCACGCAAGAAACTGGCCGGCTTCGTCGCGCTGATCGACGGCCTGCGCGAGGTCCACGCCGCCCGGGCGTCGCTGGCGGAGCTGGTGATCCAGGTGGTCGATCGCTCGGGCTTCCGCGCGTATCTCGAAGGCAGCGGCGACGAGGGCAAGGACCGGATGAAGAACCTGGCCGAGCTGGTCAACGTCGCCACCGACTTCGAGGACGAGCGCGGTGGTGGGCGCGGCGACGACGAGGCGGCGCCGGGCGCAGACGGCGACGTCGACGGCGGTGACCCGGCCGGCGGTGGCCTGGCCGAGCTGCTCGAGCGGATCGCGCTGGTCGGCGCCGCCGATCAGGCCGACGGCCGCGGCCAGACGGTCACGCTCATGACCATCCACATGGCCAAGGGCCTCGAGTTCGAGGTGGTGTTCCTGTGCGGGCTCGAGGACGGGCTGTTCCCGTCGCTGCGGCCGCGGGCCGAGATCGACGAGTCGGCGGCGCTCGAGGAGGAGCGGCGGCTGGCCTACGTCGCCTTGACCCGCGCCCGTCGCCGGCTGTTCCTGTCGCACGCCCGGGTCCGACGGGTGTGGGGCGACATCAAGATGCAGCAGCCGTCGCGGTTCCTCGACGAGATCCCCGCGGCCTGCTTCCCGGTGCCGGTCCGCGCGCCGGCGGTGCGCGCCCGCATCGGTCCGCCGGCCATGGCCCCGCGCCCGCCGAAGTCCGGTCGCCGCTTCGGCGCCGCCGGCGACGACCTCGATCAGCGCTCCTGGGCCGACGACCTGCCCACCGTCGACGCCCACGCCGACCTCAAGCGCACCGCCGACGATCCGTTCGTCCCCGGCGCCACCGTCCGCCACGGCGTCTTCGGCCTCGGCCGGGTCGTCGAGGCCCGCGGCAACGGCCTCAGCCGTCGCGTCGTCGTCGACTTCGCCGCCGTCGGCGCCAAGACCATCGACCCCCGCTGGCTCGAAGCCACATAGCGAGCCTCGGCGAGCGATCAACAATGAAGCTGGGTGTTCGGAGTCACGAGGGAAGTTTGGGGTCTGCCTTCCTCCGCACTTCGACCAGCATGCCGTCCAGGTTCCCCACCTGATCGCGGGGCCCCCCCGAGCCGGGCTATTCGGGCATGGGCTCGGGGACGAGGGAAGCCGTCAACGCGGCGCGGTCGCGCCAGACGGTGAGCTCGACGGCCTGGCCCACGGGGGCGGCGGCGGCGAGCCAGGGCAGGGTGCGATCGTCGACGGGGCGGCCGTCCCAGCGCTGGATGACGTCGCCGGGGCGGAGGCCCAGCTTGGCGGCGGGTGAGGTGGCCTTGACCTCGGTGATGAGGGCGCCGCTGGGGGCGCTCGCGCCACCATCTGCGGCGACGGCGGGCAGGCCGAGCTGCTCGGCGAGCGCGCGGGTGACGGGCCGGGCGAGTACGCCGATCCAGGCCCGCTTGACCACGCCGTCGCGCTTGAGCGGCTCGAGCACCTCGCGGATGCGAGCCGCCGGGATCGCGAAGCCGAGCTCGCCGGGCCGCTCGCCGGTCGCGACCGCGACGCCGATGACCTCGCCCGCGGTCGAGAGAACCGGGCCGCCCGAGTTGCCGCGGTGGATGCGGGCGTCGAGCTGGAGGAACGTGCGGAAGCCGATCGCGGGGCCCGGCACCAGCGAGCCCGCGGCGCTGCGGCCGGTGGCGGCGACGATGCCGGCCGAGGCGGTGACCTCGTCGCCGAACGGGTTGCCGAGCACCACCGCCCATTCGCCGACCTCGATGTCGTCGTCGTCGGCCAGGCGCAGCGCCGGCGCGCGTGGGGCGTCGACCGCGAGCAGCGCGAGGTCGAGCCGAGGATCGCGGCCGACGATCCGGGCCGGCAGCTCGGTGCCGTCGGTGAACCCGATCCGCAGCTCGGCGACGTCGCCGACCAGGTGGTCGTTGGTGAGCACGTAGCGGCCGCCGCTCTCGATCAGGAAGCCGGTGCCGAGCGCGGTGTCGCTGGCGGTCGGCGGTGCGCCCGGGAACATCGCGGCCGGCCCGCTCTTGATTGGGATCGTGGCCCGCACCGCGACCACCGCCGGCGCGGCGGCGCGGACCAGGTCGAC
>JAYVSF010000211.1:0-6882 GCA_043775605.1 Myxococcales bacterium | reverse complement strand
AGTTCGAGGACGCCAAGCAGCCCAAGGTCGGATGGTCGGCGTACCCGTACACCGGGCCGTCGGGCTACGAGTGCATGCCGACGATCTACTCCGATGCGCGCGGGCCGTTCGGTCGCAACCTCCGGCTGGCGGGGGCGGTGCGGGCCGCGGTTCGCGCCACCGGCCTCACCACGCCGGTGGTCGGCGCCGGCGGCATCTGCGACTTCGCCCAGTCCGAGGCGGCGCTGGTCGCCGGCGATTGCGACATCGTCGCGTCGGCGCGCCAGAGCCTGGCCGACCCCGACTGGTTCGAGAAGGTGCGGCGCGGGCAGGGCGCGGCGATCCGCCGGTGCGAGTTCACCAACTACTGCGAAGCCCTCGACCAGCAGCACAAGCAGGTGACCTGCAAGCTGTGGGACCGCGACGCGCTCGATGCGCCCGGGGTCGCGCTCGCCGCCGACGGCAAGCGCCGCCTGATCGCGCCGCCCTGGAAGCCGTAGGCGCGGTCCGGCCCGCGCTATTTCAGGACCTGGATCTTCGTGATGCCGCGCAGCTCGCCGCCGACCTCCCAGGTCTCGCCGACCCGGCGGAACACCCGGAACCGGATCACGCCCGAGCGGTTGAGCTTGAGGTAGAGCACGACCTTGGTCGGATCGAAGTCGGAAGCGTCGAGCCGTAGCGTGGCGCCCTCGCCGTCGGTGAGGTGGACGACCTGCGGCTTGTCGATGCCGACGGCGGCCAGGACGTCGATGAGGCTCCAGCCCGGGGTCTCGGTGTCGCCCGAGGGCGCCTTGATCACCGGCAGCGCTGCGAGCCGGTCGCCGGTGAACTCCGACTCGCCGCTGGCGCCGGTGATCGCGATCTTCAGGTCGGGGCCGGCGGACGGGCGGCCCTCGTCGGCGTGCTCGCGCTGGCCGCCGCTGTCGCCGGTGCCGTGATCGCCGGCCTGGGCTCCGACCTGCGCCGCGATCGCGCCCTTGTCGCCCTGGACCTTGATCGTCACCCGGGTCACGCCGAACACCGCCTCGGCCAGCGGGCCGGTGCCGCCGGGGGCGCCGAAGCCGACCTCGACGCCGTCGGTGGTCATCGCCAGCATCGGCACCTTGCCGGCCTGGGTCCGGGCCGGCGTCATCGTGGTGTGGACCTTGCCGACGCTGTCGATCGCCTCGAGCGCCAGCCAGGTGTCGAGCGCCGGCGCGCCGGTCACCAGCTCGGTCAGCGGCCGCGGGTTCCGGCCGAGCATCACGCTCGACGTCAGCGCGTGCTCGTCGACCAGGATCGTGACGGCGGCCGGGGCCGGGGTCGCCGAGATCGCGTGCGGGGCCGGGGCCGCGCGGTCGTGCTTGCACTGGATGGCGAGCGCGGCCGCGGCCAGCAGGCAGGCCACGGCGAGGCGAGCAGCAGACGACATCGGCCCAGCCTACTCGACCCACCGGACCGGCGACAGTCGCGAGATCGCGACGGTCGCGGCGGCCGGCAGCGCGGCGGTGAGCGCGGTCGGCCCCTGCCAGTGGACCACGCCGCCTTGCCGGGCGATCCAGGCCGCGACCGCGGCGGCCTCGTCGGCGCGGGCGTCGGCGAACAGATCGATGCGGACCTCGACCGCGCCCGTGGCGGCCGACCCGACCATCGCGCGTCGATCGATCGGCGCCAGCGGCGTCACCGCCAGCACCTCGGCGTGGGTCGCCAGCTCGTCGCGCTCGGCCGCGGTCAGGCGCGCGACCAGGCCGTCGTCGCCGAGCACGTCGTCGCCGTGCGCGGCCTCGAGCGCGGCCCGCGTCCTCGCCCCGGCCGGCCCGGGCGCGACGTGCACGACGTACGCGCCGCGATCGTCGGCGGGGTAGGCCGGCGTGCGCGACCCAGGGCCGTGGCACGCGAGCGGGAGTGCCACGACCACCGTGAACGCGAACGGGAGTGCGAGTCGGCGGCCCACCGCCGGAGCATAGCCGACCGCGGACACCGTGCCGTCACCTCGTCGTCGTCGTCTCGCCATCGCGCCTCGGCAACGCCCCGATCCCGCGCGCGCTCTGCCGCCCGGGCGCCTTGCCAGCCCGCGCCGGGCCCGCGTAACGTCGCCGGAGCAATGCGCGTGATCCACCGCGGGCTGGCGAGCGTTCTTCCGTGACGATGCGCCGGCCGACGATCCGCCGTCTTGGGTTCTGGGCTTTCATCGGCCTGGTGTGCCTGGGCCTGACCTGGGGCTTCGACCACGTCCGCAGCTCGTCGGCGCAGCCGGCCGCACCCGCCGCCGCCGAACCCGGAACCACCGCGACCATCGGCCCGGCCGCGCCCGGCCCCGCGGCCAAGCCGCCGTGCGTCGACGGCCCCAAGCCGCCGAGCGGCCACAGCAAGCTGAAGATCGACAAGCCGAAACCGCAGAAGCCGATCTACGAGGAGTTCAAGTGGATCGCGCTGCTGCTGGTCGTGATCGTCCTCGTGGTCAGTCGCCTGCCGCGGGTCGAGCTCGGCCACTCGGCCGCGTTCCGCCGGCGCCGGATCCTCAACTGGCTGCCGCTCGGCCTGACCTACGCCTTCCTCTACATGGGCCGGTACAACATGACCGTGCTCAAGGACGTCGGCGGCCTGTCGGGCGCGGACTACGGCGACATCAACTTCTGGGGCGCGCTGACCTACGGGCTGTCGTTTCTCATCAACGGCCCGCTCACCGATCGCTGGGGCGGTCGCGTCACCATCCTGATCGCCGCCGGTGGCTCGTTGCTGGTCAACGCGCTGATCGGCGTCCTGATCATGACCGGCCACACTGGCGACCTCAAGCTCACCTTCACGCTGCTGTTCTCGCTGAACATGTACTTCCAGAGCTTCGGCGCGGTGTCGGTGGTCAAGGTCAACGCCGGCTGGTTCCACCTGCGCGAGCGCGGCACCTTCGGCGGCATCTTCGGCATCCTGATCTCGCTCGGCCTCTACTTCGCGTTCGACTGGGGCTACCGGATCGCCAACGGCCTGCCGAACCACCTCGAGTATGTCTTCTTGATCCCGGCCGGCATCCTGGTTGTGTTCTTCGTGCTGTGCCTGCTGTTCGTGCGTGACAACCCGTCGGACGCCGGCCTCGAGGACTTCGACCTCGGCGACGCCACCTCGGGTCAGCAGGGCCCGAAGGCCTCGGCGTTCCAGATCATCAAGCGGCTGCTCACCAACCGCATCATCATCATCATCACCATCATCGAGTTCTGCAGCGGCTTCCTGCGCCAGGCGATCCTGCAGTGGTACCGGGACTTCGCGAAGGGCGTCGGCGGCCTGGACGGCTTCGTCTACGTCCACTGGGGCCTGGTGTCGTGCATTGCCGGCATCACCGGTGGCGTCTTCGCCGGCCTCATCAGCGATCACCTGTTCGGCTCGCGTCGGGCGCCGATGGCAGCGGTGCTCTACGGCTTCATGCTGGCCGGGGCCTGCGTCGTGCTGGCGATGATCGGCTCGCCGCCGGTCGTGAGCTGGACCATCGCGGTGATGGCGATGGCGATCATCGGCGTCCACGGCATGCTGTCGGGCACCGCCAGCGCGGACTTCGGCGGCCACAAGAACGCCGGCATCGCGGTCGGCATCATCGACGGCTTCGTCTACCTCGGCAACTCGCTGCAGTCGCAGGTCTACGGCCGCAGCCTGCCCGAGAAGGGCTCGTGCGCGGCCAAGGATCTCGACAACTGGCTGGCCTGGCCGCTGTGGATGATCCCGATGGCGGTGGTCGGGCTCGTGCTCGGCGTCGTGCTGTGGAACGCGCGGCCCGACAAGCCGAAGCCGGCGGCGATCTGATCCGCCGCTGACGCGCGCGATCCGGACGTGGGGCGGCCGGCGGGCGGGTGCTAAGGTGCGGGCCGTATGAACCTGCCCGGACCGCTCGCCAAGCTGATGCCACGGCTCGACCTCGACGGCGATCGCAACCTGATCCGCGAGGCCTGGAATCTGCTCGCCGGGCTGCCGGGCGGCAAGGTCCTGTTCTCGCGCATGATCGCCCAGTTCGCGCCGTACAGCGGCACGATCGGCGCGCGCGTGGTCGCGCTCCGGCCCGGCTTCTGTCAGGCCGCGGTCGACGACCGCCGCGCGGTGCGCAACCACCTGCAGTGCATCCACGCCATCGCGCTGTGCAACCTGGCCGAGCTGGCCGGCAACATCGCGGTCGCGTACTCGTTGCCCGACGACGGTCGCTTCATCGTCGCCGGCCTGTCGATCGAGTATCTGAAGAAGGCGCGCGGCACGATCACCGCCACCGGCGAGTGCTCGCCAACCCTGACCAGCGAGCGCCACGAGTACCAGGTCCCGGTGGTCCTCACCGACGCCGCCGGCGAGGTCGTGGCCCGGGCTAGCCTGCGGACCCTGGTCGGGCCCAAGCGGCGCGGCCCCCGCTCCGATCTCAACTGATCCGCGCGCGCCCGCGATCGAAACGCCTGGCGCCGGTCGGTCCGCCGTGATCTAACCAGGACGCGGCCCGAAGCTGGAATCACGCCGGCCGGTCCCGCGTCCTATACCCATGCGCCGTACCTCGCTCGCCGTCGTCGCCACCGTCGTCGCTACCCTGGGCCTGCTCGCGACCGCCGCCCGGCCCGCCGCCGCGCAGCCCCATGACTTCGGCGCCGATGCCCGGCTGCTGTACCGGGTGGTGGCCTGCGGCGGGGGCACGCTGCCGGCCGGCGTCGACGCCATCACCGTCGACGCCCACTGCAAGCAGATCGCGGCCTGGTACCCGTCGATCGAGGCCAAGTACCTGGCGCCGGCGCGCACGCTGTTCGCGACCCTGCGGCCGACCGCGCTGCCGACCACCGTGGTCTATCCTTTCGGCGGCGGCGACCTCCTGTCGGCGCTGGTGACCTACCCCGACGCCACCGAGATCACGACGTTGTCGCTCGAGCACGCCGGCGATCCGACCCGGCTGGCTGGCGCCTCGAAGGCCGAGCTCAAGCGGTCGCTCGCGCTCTATCGCACGGTCCTGCGCGAGCTGTTCACCAACCACGACTCGGCCTCCGACAACATGAAGAAGCTCGAGCGCGGGCCGGTGCCCGGTCAGCTCACCATGTTCCTGGCCGCGCTGGTCGCCCATGGCTACGAGCCGGTCGGGCTGCGCTACTTCCGCATCGAGGCCGACGGCTCGCTCCACTACTTCGACGACGCCGACCTGGCCGCGATGGCCCCGGTGAAGGCCAAGCGCAAGCGCGGCAAGTGGGTCGACCCCGACTACTCGGCGGCGTTCTCCAACGCCGAGCTGACCTTCCGCAAGGCCGGCGATCCGTCGGCGCCGCTCATCACCCACCGCCACATCGCCGCCGACCTGTCCGACGGTGCCTTGCGCGGCTCGCCGGTGCTGGCCTACCTCGAGCACCGCGGCCAGGTCGCGGTCATGACCAAGGCCGCCAGTTACCTGCTGTGGCTGGGCTCGTTCTCGACGATCCGCGACTACCTGCTCGGCCACATGGCGTGGATGGTGTCGGACGCGACCGGCATCCCGCCGCGCTACGCCCGCAAGGCCGGCTTCGTCCAGACCACCTACGGCCGCTTCGACAGCGCCTACCTCGACGGGGCCAGCGCCGCGATCAGCGACGAGTTCCGCAAGCTGTGGAAGGGCCAGCCCTACCGCAAGCTCGGCTTCCGCTACGGCTACCCCGACAGCAAGAAGCAGGTCCACATGATGACCACGGCGAGGCCGACCCCGTGACTCTCCGCGGCCGCTGGCTCGCGGTCGCGCTGCTGCTCGCGACGGCGCTGGCCACGACCGGGTCCGTCGCCGACGCCCGCCCCCGCCCGAAGAAGCCGGGCGCCGCCGACGGCAAGCTGGCCAAGACCGAGGACAAGGTCGCCGGCGGCAAGCACTGGCGGATCAAGACCGAGGTCGGCGCGGTCCACGTCTGGGTCCCGCCCGGCTACAACCGCGCCACCGCCGGCACCGTGGTCTACGTCCACGGCTACTACACCGACGCCGACGGCGCCTGGCGCGACCACGACCTCGCCGCCCAGTTCAAAGCGTCGGGCCAGAACGCGCTGTTCATCGTCCCCGACGCGCCCAGCGGCAACAGCGAGGAGGTCAAGTGGCCGGCGCTCACCGATCTGCGGCGGGCGATGGCGCGCGCCAACATCAAGCTGCCGAGCGGCCCGGTGGTGGTGATGGGCCACTCGGGCGCGTTCCGCACGGTGATGAAGTGGGTCGATCACAAGCTGGTGACCCAGGTCATCCTGCTCGACGCGCTGTACGGCGGCGAGCGGGCCTTCGACGACTTCATCGCCTCGGGCAAGCGGGCCAAGCAGCACAAGCTGATCGTCATCGGCTCCGACACCGCGACCGAGTCGGCGGCCTTCGTTCGCCAGTACCCCTTCGCCGTCGCGCGCGACCAGATGCCCGCCACCATCGCTGGCTTCAGCAAGCGCCAGAAGACCGCCAAGCTCCTCTACGTCCGCTCCCAGTACGGCCACATGCAGATCGTCACCAGCGGCAAGGTCATCCCCCTGTTGCTGCGCCTCACCCCGCTCCGCCACCGCTGATCGATCACCGATCAGGGATCGTCGCCGGGGACGAGGCGGAGGCCGGCGGGCAAGGTGTCGCCGAAGGCGACGCGCTCTTCGCGGGCCTCGAGGGCGACGATCTGCTCGACGAGGATGGCGGCGCGCTCGCCGCCGGGCAGGCCGCGCAGGTGGAGGACCAGGCGGACCCGGAGGCCGTCGTCGAGATCGCGCGAGCGATCGCCGGTGCGGCGGCCGAGCTGGGCGAGCGCGAAGCCGATCTTGTCGGGCTCGGGCCAGCTCCAGCCGAGCAGTTGCTCGAGCCAGGCGGCGGCCTTGCTGGCCGGGACCACGGTGTTGAGCGGGCCGTACAGGGGGGCGCGCGCGCCGAGGCGGCCGAGCGACCACAGGTGGACCGCGTCCTCGCGCGCCTTGCGATCGTCGAGCCGGCGGACCAGCTCG
>JAYVSF010000210.1:0-5057 GCA_043775605.1 Myxococcales bacterium | reverse complement strand
CCCGCGGCGGCCTCACCACCTGCACCGGCCGGGGCGGCATCCGTCGCGCGGTCGGGCTCGATCTCCAGATCGAAGGTCGCGGCGTCGCCGCCGTCCGCGACGCGCTGGATCCGGCGCGCGGTCTGCGGGCTCGCCGCGCTGACCGTCGCGGCCCGCCCCGCGACCATCGCGTCGGCGGCGCGGTCGGCCTCGTGCTCGAGTGCATCGCCGGGCTCGCTGACCTCGACCTTGGTCTGCGCGCGGCCGGGCGTCGCGCCCTGCTGCACGGTGTGGGCGGGCCGGTGCTCCACGGCGCTCGACGGGCCGCAGCAGCTCGAGCCGCGCGCGCACATGCTGGACGATCCCGCGGGTGTCGTCATAGGTCAGGTGCGCGCGCCTCCACAGCCGTTCCGTTGCCTTCCGGACCGCGTCCAGTTCGCCCGGCGCATGGCGCCCCGGGCCGGGCTTCGGTGGCGCCTCGCGCTTCGTGCGCGCCTTGGAGCGCGAGCGTGCGACCCGCGGCGCGACGACGCACGCGAGCGCGAGCCGCTGGCGCGCGGGCAGGGTGGCCGAGGTGGCGCCCGGCACCGCGCGCAGCTCGGCGCCGACCCGCTCGACCATCGCGGCGATCACCGGCCGCCGCAGCGCCGCCGCGAGCGCGCGCGGCGACGCGACCAGCCGCGCCGCCAGCTCGGCCGCCGACCGGGGCCGCTCGATGAGCGCCGCGACCGCCGCCAGGCCCAGCGCGAGCCCCCGCCGCGGTGGGTTCGCGGTTCCCAGGGGAGAGCGCCGACGGGGCTGGTTTCGCACGGTGGAAGGCTACCGAGACGGGCGCGCGCGGGCCAGGGGTTCGCATTCCAGCCCTTCTACGCAGTGACGATCACCGGCCCGGGGTGACTGCAAGCGTTGTGCGGGTTTCCGACGACGAAAGAGGGAAGGTTGATGGCCCGACCGGCGTACAGTGCCGCGACTTGCCATGAAGCCGCGCCACCCGATCTCCCGCCGCACGCCCGAGGTGTGCGCGTGAGTGGCGGTTTCCTCCGCGGCCCCGCGCCGTCGTCGTCGTACTCGTCGAGCTACGCCGCCGGCAGCGTCGGCCAGTCGCGCGCCGACGAGCCCGCACAGACGCCGCAGCAACGCGACGAAGCGCACGCACGCAGCGAGCTGATCGACGCGAACCAGCTCGAGGCCGCGGCAAAGCAGCTCGACCAGGTGCCCGCCGCCGAGTGGGAGAGGAAGCGCGACCAGCTCGCGACGAAGGTCGAAGCGTTCGCCGCCGGCCTCCAGTCGCGCCTCCCGCCAACCGAGAACGCCGACCACGACCGCGGCGCCGCGGTTGAAGCCGTCGAGAAGGCCCGCGAGACGATCGAGCACGCGAAGCGCCCGCGCGCCGTGCCGCCGGTCGCCGGCGAAGAAGAGATCGAGCCGCAGATCGCGGCGAAGTCCATCGAGCCGCGCGCGGTGATCGAATGGGTCGCGAGCCTGTCGCGCAGCGAGCGCCAAGCGGTGTGGCATCGCTACGAGCAGCGCAACCGCGCCGACGCCTTCGCCGTCGCGCTGTCCAACTACGTGGGCGCCACGCGCATCGCCAACGACCTCCACGGCCTGGCGCGCATGACAGATCGCCAGATCGCCGACTGGCGCGCCCACAACGCCGGCGCCGCCGCGCCCGAACCCGTCGAGCCGTTCGGGCAGAGCAAGCCGCTCGACCCGCTCGGCCAGTCGCGCCCACTCGACCCCGCCGGCCAGAGCTTCGCCGACCCGACGCGCGACGCCGACCACGACGGCCGCGCCGACCTGTTCAACATCCCGGACCCCACCACGCAGCCGAGCGCCGCCGCGCGCCAGCTCGCGGCATCCGTCACCCAGGCGATCGGCAGCGCCAACTACATCGCCGCCGTGTTGCTCCCGACGTACGCCGACGCGCTCGACGCCCTCGACCTCGCCGCCGTCGGCGACGCCGCCGCCTCGACGATCGCCGAGTACAAGCACGCTTCCACCGTGCGCGCCCAGCTCCGCGCGCAGCTCGCCGACAGCGACGGCACCACCGAGCACGCCGCCGACCATGGCCTACTGTCGCCACTCCGCGGCGCGCTGGACACCGCGCTTGCAGTCGCCGAGGCCGAGCTTGCGTCCGGACTCGGCGTGCAGCGGTTCCGCGGTCGCGCCGTGATGCCCGGCACCGCGCCGCTCCGTCTGCCGACGGGCGAGCCGGTGACCGCCGCCGTTCGTCTCACGCAAGAAGCCGGCGCGGCGCAGGGCTTGATCGCCACGATCGACCAGGTGGCCGCGCTGCTCCCCACGGCGGCCGACGCCAGCGCCGCCGACGTCAGCGCGCCCGAGCCGCACGGCGCACGCACCGCCGCCGAGAAGATCCGGATCTGGGCCGGTCGCCCGGTGCATCTCGCCTTCCTCAAGGCTGCGCTGTCCGACCTCGGGATCTGGCAGCAGGTCGAGCACGCCACCATCCCCGGCGACGGCCGCACGCTCGGCCAGCTCGACAAGGACACCAACCGCAACGCCGCGCGCTTCGGCGCGATGAGCGACCTTGGCGCGTATGACGCCGACATGGCCGCAACGTTCCTCATCGGCGGCCAGCCGAGCCGCGAGGACGTCGCCCAGGTCCTCGACCTGATCGATACCGCCGCGCCCGACGCGCTCGGCCCCATTCTCGAGGATCTAGATCGCCGCGGCTTGCTCGAAGGGTTCGCCGCGCGTCTCAAGTACGACGAGGCCAAGCGGCTACACGACACCGCGCGCGACGCCTCGCACGCGCGCAGCATCCTCCGCGACCGCTACGGGCAAGACCCGCACACCGGCGACAACACCGTCAGCAACGGCCTACGCCACATCCCGCTGATCGGCGGCGCCCTCGACGAAACGCTAAACGTCTTCACCTTCGGGTTCCTCCACGAGCACGACGACGCGCACCGCCGCATGCAGTCCGGCGAGATGACCGAAGACGAATACGTCGACGCCAGCAATCACGCCTTGCTGAAGGCGACCGCGGTCGGCGCAATCTCCACGGTGACCGGCGGCGCCGCAAGCGCCTACGTCGAAGGGCTCACCGCCTCGGTGGCCGCGCGCGGTGTCGCGGGTCGCATCGCCGCCACGACGGCCAGCGGCGCCGCCGGCGGCGCGGTCGGCAACATGGGCGCGCGCCTCGGCTCCGATGCCGTCGACGGAGAGCTAAGCAGCCTCGGCGCGTACGGCCACGACGCGGCGATGGGCGGCGCGATCGGTGGCGGGATCGGCTTCGGCGCGTCGTCGCTCACCGCCGCCGCGAAGTACCTTCCCGAAAACGTCAAGACGCCGATCCATCGGCTCCTGTCGCGCCTCCCGTCGCTCGCCGATGACTCCGAGGTGTTCGGCGCGATCCGCTCACTCGGCGAACACGACGCCCACGCCCTCGCCACGTTCACCGCCGACGCCGCCCGCGTCACCGAGCTTGCCGCGCTCCGCGTCGTGACGCTCTCGTCGGAAGCGTGGCAGGCCGTCAGCGGTTCCGTCCGGAAGTTCGGCGCCAACACGCGCGCGCTCGGCACCGCCGCCCGCGCCAAAGTCTCGCAGTTCGGCGACGACTTCGGCGACGGTTTCGGGCCGCAGTTCGCCACCGCCAACGGCGCCCCCGCGCGCTTCCGCTTCACGGCCGAGGCCGCGCAGCCGCTCAACGTCCCCGGCCCCGACGGCCCGGCGATGCACATCCTCAAGGCCGAGCGCCTGGGCGATGACCTCGCCAGCCACGCCGACGACTTCGCCGACGAGTTCGGCGGACGCGATGCCGTCGACCTCATGGAAGGCAACGAACCCCGACGGGCCAGCTTCGCCGACGAGTCGCCCGAGCTTGTCGACGACTTCGCCGACGACCTCGCCGACGACGCAACCGAGATCGGTCTAGCCGATCCCACACCGAGCGGCCGACCCGGCAACCGCCGGCGCCACGTAGACGAGGCGCACACGCCGGACGAATTCAGTCCGGACCAAGGCTTCAGCGTCACCGACAACCCGCACGAGGTTTGGGCCGTCGCCGACGAAGGCGCCCGGATCACCGACCGTCACCACATCTTCCCGCAGTCGGCCGCCGAAAAGGCATGGTTTGCAGAGCGCGGGATCAACGTTGATGATTTCACCGTCGACCTTTCCAAGCTCGACCACCAGATCATCCACGGCGGCGAACAAACGCTAGCGCGCAAGCACTGGCCGACACGCGAGTGGAGAACCCGCATCATGAATGACCTACGTGTTGAAGAAATCCGCCTCGCGGCCGAGTACGGCATCCCCGGTCGCAAGCTCACTCCTGACGAAATCTGGGGAGTCGCAAACGACCTTCGCGCCAAATTCAAAATCGACCACCTCCCGCTCATCCCCTACCACGCACCATGAGAGTTCCATCCTGGGAGGGAGATTGGACCGCGCGCCTTGCGGCACGCCTCAAGGCGCGCGGCTTCTCGACAGTTGCCGCGTTCGCCGACAGCCGGCCAGCGGCTACACAGAAAGAGCTTGCCGACGAGCTTGGATGCGACGTCGACGCAGGCAACGGAGTCATGGTCAAGGATCTGGCCCCGATACAAATCGTGTGGGCACTTCTCGACGAAGCCAAGGAAGCGAGGACCTTGGAGGCTCGCGCGCGCGATTTGTTCGTGCGCGAGTTGGACCTGCCCGATGGGTGGCCGCCGCCTCGGGGGGAAACCGCACCAGAAAAGCGAAAGCCTCTCGTTCGTGCGCTTGGCAGTTGGGCAGGCGACATCGGTCGCATCACCGAGTATCAAAAGGTCGCCCAAAACTTCGCCGATGCGTTGCTCATCGACCGAAGCATCCCCGTCGGCTGGCTACCGTCTACCGTCGATGATCCGCTCTTGGTCGAGCTGTTCCGACAGCACTGGCGCGAGCCTTCCGACGAAAAGCACTCGACCGCGGATCCTCGCTAGGAGCACTGGCAATGCAAGACCCGTCAAAGATCCCAAGCGCCCAGGTCCAGACGTAGTCCCGATCCCTGTTGAAATTGAGGTGGCGGTCCAACCGACCCCGAGAGGATTCTCGGGGCGCATACCGGAAGGAACCGCCATGAAGAAGAGTGC
>JAYVSF010000209.1:0-4858 GCA_043775605.1 Myxococcales bacterium | reverse complement strand
GCTCGCCATGCGGTGGAAGGCCGCCAGGGCGGCGGCGCGCTGGGGCAGGTCCAGGGCGCCCGCCCGCAACTTGAGGGAAAGCGCCGAGGACAGCTCGGTGGCGATCCAGTCGCTGATCGGTAGCGCCGCCGCGCCGTGGCCGCGCAGCCCGCTGATGTCGGCCAGCTCGAGCGCAACCTGGAAGCGCTCGGCCGGACCGTCAGCCAGCGCCCGGGCCTCGCGCAAGAGCAGCTCGGCCTCGCCCAGCCGCCCGCGCCGACGCGCGACCTCGGCCGCCAGCCGCAGCCCGCGCAGCGAGCCGCGCGCCGCCGGCCCGAGCGTGGCCAGGACCTCGCCGGCCTCGGCCATCAGCGACCGCCGGACCAGGATGCGGGCCAGCATCAGGCCGATCGCGCCCTGGGCGTCGTCGACCGCCTCGGCCAGAGCCCGCAGGCTCTCGACCAGCAGGTGATCGAGCCCGGCGGCCGCGATCACCCGGTAGTGATCCTGGCAACGGGTCCAGGCCTCGTCGACGTCACCGGCGAGGAGCAGGTGGTGGATGGCGTCGACCAGGGCCGGGGCATCGGCGGCGGTCACCGGCCGCGCGCCATCGCCGGCCTGGGCCAGCGCCAGCTCGGCGAGCTGACGATGGGCCGCCGCGCGCTCGCGCCGGCTGGCGACGCGGCCGATCGCGTCGCGGACCAGATCGTGGACCATCGCCGCGCCGCGGCCGACGTCGACCAGCAGCCGGCGGGTCAGCTCGCGCAGCACCTCGGCGCCGCCGGCCCCGCCCAGCGCGTGGGCATCGGCGACGCTGGCCCGGCCGCGGCTCGACGCCAGCGCCAGCAGCAACCGCCGGGCCTCGGGCGCGAGCGCGCGCACGGTGTCGTCGAGCCCGCCGCTCTTGTCGGCGTCGCCGGCCAGCTCGCGCAGCACGTAGAACGGGCTGCCGCCCGAGCGCCGGAACACCGCACCAGCATCGGGCGCGGCCACGCCCATCCGGGCCGCGAGCTGGCGGACCAGATCGGCGGTGGCGGTTGCGTCGAGCGGCCCGAGCCGATGGATCACCGGCGGCGGCGCGCCCGGCGGCAGCGCCAGCTCGAGCCGCGACGCCGCCAGCAGCCGACTGGCCCGGACGTGGCGCGACAGGTAGCCCAGCAGCTCGGCGGCCTCGACCGGCTCGAGGTGATGGAGATCGTCGAGGAACACCAGGCTGGGCCGGGCCTCGAGCACGGCCGCGATGTCGGCGAGATCGTCGCGATCGGTCGCGCCCGCGCTGCCGGCCGCGAACGCCAGCCGCCGCCGCCGCACGCCGAGCTGCCCGGCCAGGGCCGCCGCGAGGTGAGCGGTGCCGACCCCGGGCTGGGCCGACAGCACCACCGCCGGCGCGTCGACCCAGCGTGGCTGGCGCTGCGCCTCCTCGACCAGTTTGAACACCAGCTCGCTCTTGCCGACGCCGCCGACGCCGTAGAACAGGTGCAGCGTGTCGCCGTCGAGCAGCTCGACCGCGCGCGCCAGCTCGCCGCCGCGCCCGACCCAGGTCGCGACCGCGCGCGGAAACGGCGGGGTCAGCGGAGGCGGCACCGTGCGCCGGCGTCCTGGCCGTTCGAGGGTCACCCGCCAAGGATACAGGGACCGCCCCGGACGTGCTCGTCGTCGTGATCGGTGGGCCTCGGTCGAGCGCCGGCACGGGCCCAGGGTCCGCTCAGGGCAAGACTGACCCCGCACCGCGCGAGTGACCCCGGACGTCCCAGCGGCATTGTCGAGCGCTCGCCCGAGGGCTCGCTAGCGCACGCGGAAGCGCAGCGTGCCGTGGCGGCCGCGCCGGGTCACGCCCAGCTCCAGCTCGTGGGCGGTGGTCACGCTGCGGAACGCGTCGAGCACCTGATCGCCGGCCGTGAGCGGCTGGCCGTCGACGGAGTCGATGATGTCGCCGTTGGCGAAGCCGAGCCAGGTCAGCGGATCCTGCGCCGACAGCGCCGCGATCCGGACCCCGGCGAGCACGCCGCGCTTGCTCCACGGCACCACCCGGACCCCGGCGATCAGCACCGCCGGATCGGCGAACAGCTCGTCGCGCAGGTCCTCGGTCAGCGTGAACTCGCCGTCCTGACAGGCCGCGCGCCCGGTGTAGTCGCCGAGGTTGTCAGGGCACGGCAGCCGGGGCGCCGAGCCGCCCAGGCCCGAGGCCAACGCGCTGACCGCCAGCGCCGCGGCGGTGGCGCCGTCCTCGCCCGGCAGGCGCAGCTCGACGACGTCGGTGGCGCGCTCGGGATCGCCGCGTTGCTCGGCGGTGGTGATCGCCGAGATCGCCGGCCAGGCGCCGCCCAGCCGCTCGTGATCGAGGCCGGTCCGCCAGCGCAGGTAGCGCTCGCGCAACGACAGCAACGTCGTGCGATCGTCGGTGGTGACGATCAGGCGAGCGGCCACGCCGTCGCGCGGATCGGCGGTGCCGCGGGCGTGGACGGTGACGCCGGCAGCCAGCTCGAGCTCGGCCATCGCCCGCACCGGCGCGTCGCGGAGGTCGCTCCACTGCCGACGGCGCTCGCGCCCGGCGAAGAAGCGGTCGGTGCCGGTGCCGGGGTCGAGATCCTCGGCCCACACCCGGTCGTCGCCGCGGCGCAAGAGGTCGGCGCAGGGCCCGCCCTCGCGCCCGGCGATCGCGATCAGCGTCCCGGCGTCGCCGGCCCAGGCCACCATCACCGCCGGCGCGACCCGGGCCTCGGCCAGCACGCAGGCCGGCACCGGGCCCTCGACCAGCGCGGTCACCGTGCGATCGAGCCAGGTCCCGGTCACCTGCGCCGGCGCGATCGCGACCACCAGCTCGGCCTCGGCCGGGGCCAGCTCGAGCAGCCGGCCGGTGACGTCCGCCGGGCCATCGCAGGCGACCGCCGCCAGCGCGAGGAGGGCCGCGCACAGCGGCGCCCTCGATCGCGAGCGGGTCCTGACCATGACCGCGGGTTATACCGCGGTGCCGCGAGCGCTGCTAAGAAGGTCGCGCCATGGAGCATCCGTTCGACGCGATCACCCTGGCCGAGCTGCGCGCGCGGCACAGCGCGAAGTGGCGCCACTACCCGGCCGACGTCCTGCCGGCCTGGGTCGCCGAGATGGACTACCCGCTGGCGGCGCCGATCGCCCGCGCGCTGCACGACGCCGTCCTTCGCCACGACTGCGGCTACGCCGACGCCGGCGATCTCGGTGCGGTGTTCGCGGGCTGGGCGGCGCGGACCTACGGCTGGGCGATCGATCCCGCCGACGTCCGGCTGGTCGCCGACGTCATGACCGCGGTCGCCGAGCTGATCCGGCTGGCGACCGAGCCCGGCGACGCGATCGTGATCGACCCGCCGGTGTACGCGCCGTTCGCGTCGACGATCCGCGGCCACGGCCGCCGCCTGGTCCAGGTCCCGCTCGCGTCCGACCGCGGCCGGCCGTGCCTCGACCTCGACGGGCTGGCCCGGGCCTACGCCGCCGGCGCGCGCATGCACCTGCTCTGCTCGCCGCAGAACCCGACCGGCATCGTCCACGACCGCGCGTCGCTCGCGGCCCTGGCCGAGCTCGCCGATCGCCACGGCGTGCTGGTGGTCGCCGACGAGATCCATGCGCCGCTCGCGCTGCCGGGCGCGACCCACGTGCCCTTCCTCACCGTGTCCGCGGCGGCCGCGCGCGCGGGCGTGGCTCTGGTCAGCGCGTCGAAGACCTGGAACCTGGCCGGGCTCAAGGCCGCGCTGGTGGTGACCGGGTCGGCCGAGGCCCGAGCCCGCATCGCCCGCCTCGGCCCCGAGCTGGCGTGGCACGCCGGCCACCTCGGCGTGATCGCCGCGCGGGCCGCGTTCGTCGACGGTGACCCCTGGCGCCAGCAGGCCCTCGCGATCCTCGATCGCAACCGTGCGCTGCTCGCCGAGCTGCTCGCCGCCGCGCTGCCCGAGATCCGCTATCGGCCACCGGAGGCCGGCTACCTGGCCTGGCTCGACTGCCGCGCGCTCGGCCTGGCCCGCGATCCCGGCCTGGTCTTCCTCGAGCGCGGTCGGGTCGCGCTGTCGCCCGGCCCCGGCTTCGGCCCCGGCGGCGCCGGCCACGCCCGCCTCAACCTCGCCACCACCCGCGCGCTGCTCGAGGACGCCGTCGCACGCATGGCCACCGCCGTCGCCGCCGAGCGCGCCGGCGCGTAGCGATCGCGCCGCGCATCGATCATAGTATACGAGGCCATGGACGAACCGTCGCTGCGGACGATCCTCGCGACCAGCCCGACCATCGCGGTGCTGGGCATCCACCACGATCCGGCGCGCCCGGCCCACTACGTGCCGGCCTACCTGTTCGAGCACGGCTACCGCATCCTCGGCGTCAACCCGGCGCTGGTCGGCACGACCTTGTTCGGCGAACCGGTGCGCGGGTCGCTGGCCGAGCTGGCCGACCTCGGCGAGCCCATCGATCTCGTCGACGTCTTCCGCCGGCCCGAGGCCCTGCCGGCTCACGCCGCCGAGCTGGCCGCCGTGGCCGCGCCGGTCATCTGGTTCCAGCTCGGCATCCGCCACGATCAGGTCGCCGCCGCGCTGATCGCCGCCGGCAAGACCGTGGTCCAGGATCGCTGCACGCTCGCCGACCATCGCCGGTTCGGCCTCGGCCGGCCGGCCCGTCCGCCCCGGCCGTGACCGTCACGGCCGCGCCGCCGCCCTCGCCACGGCCCTCGGGCCTTTGACGGCGACCTCCGGGCCGGGCACGATCGCACCATGTGGGTCGTGCTCGGAACCGTCGCGATCGTCATCGCGATGGTCGGGCTCGGCTTCGTGCTCGATCGCTGGATCCCCGTGCTGCCTCGCCCCCAGGCGCTGGCCGCCGGCCCGCCGCCGCTGCCGGCCCTGCCCGCCGCCGGCGAGACCGCGGG
>JAYVSF010000208.1:0-20792 GCA_043775605.1 Myxococcales bacterium | reverse complement strand
TCAGCCAGCCGAAGAACTCGAGCGCGTACTTGATGAGGCCGGGCAGCACCAGCACCGAGAACGCGCCGAACGAGGTGCCGATGGTCGAGCCGAGCACGGTCGACATCGGCCGGCCGATCGCGGCGGCGATCTGCGGGATGAACGGCAGGATCAGCTTGGCGGCGACGGTCACCACCGGGAAGTGCTTGACCGGGTTCACGGTCGGCTCGATCAGCAGGTTGACGTAGATGCGCAGCACGTAGGCGACCGCGAACCAGGTCGTGCCGAGCACGCCCTTGATGACCGCCATCACCGGCGACTGGTTGGGGCGGAAGCGCAGCAGCTCGTCGACGCGGTAGATGCCGCGCTCGGTGAGCTCGATCAGCCAGCCGAAGAACTCGAGCGCGTACTTGATCAACCCCGGCAGGATCCGCTGAGACAGCTGCCGGCCGGAGCGCAGGAGCCAGTCGCTGATCAGCTCCTCGGCGGCGCTGGAGTTGATGAGCCCGGCGACGATCAGCAAGACGGCGCCGGCGATCGGCCAGCGGACGACGCCGTGGACCAGCCACGCGGTCAAGAGCGCCGGCCCGGCCGGCAGCAGCACGAAGCGCGTGAACGGGCGCACCAGCGGCACCCGCCACAGCCGGACCGCGGAGTCGATGACGACGATCCGCAGCACCCGTCCGACCGCGCGCATCGCCGCGCCGGCCACGCGCCGGAACCAGGCCGCGTGCAGCAACAGGAACACGACCACGCCGACCACCAGGAAGGCCGGCCGGGTCGCCAGCTCGGGCTCGGCGTGGTGGGTGTGCTTGGCGATCGGCGCGACCATGTGCTGGACGCCCTCGACGACGAAGAACGCGCCGACCACCGGCAGGAGCACGTACAGCGACAGCAGGCGGCCGAGGACGGTGCCCGACAGCACCGACGACACCTTCTGCAGGAAGCGAAGATAGATCTCGCCGCGTCGGTAGACGCCGTCGAGCGAGCTGGCCAAGATGCGATCGGCGCGCAGCAGCTGATCGCCGTGGGCGAGCTGGACCGGCTGCAGGTCGGGCAGCTTGAGCTCGTTGTGGGCGATGGCGTCGCGCAGGTTGCCGATCGAGAGGCGGCCGACCGCGACCGCGCGATCGAGCAACTCGTCGACCAGCTTCTTCTGCGCGACCCGGCCCGGCAGGTGGCGCGGCCGCAGCCCGACCTCGTCGAGCGCGGCCTCGATGGTCGGCCGCAGCACGGTGCGGACGTTGTGGTTGGCGCGCTCGACCATGGCGTGGACCACGACGGCCAGCCGCTCGCGGTCGTCGGCCGAGCCGAGGTCGCAGCGGGTCAGCTTGCGCGCGGCCGAGCGGACCCGGCGCGCGACCCGGATCTCGCGGGTGGCCGGCAGCTTGCGCACGATCGCGCGCTTGCCCAGGGACCGCGCCCATGACACCGCGTCGACCACCTCGTCGTCGCGCTCGGCGTCGACGCAGGCGGCCTGAAGATCGAGGAGCAGGCGGGCGGTCGCGGTGTAGCGCAACACCGGCTGCGCGGCGGCGGCCTCGGCGACCGCGAGCAGCGCCGTGGCCCAGCCGTCGGACGGTGTGCCGCCCAGCGCCCGGCCGAGCCGCGCGGTCAGGGCCTCGAGATCGGCGCGGGCGAGGTCGCGCTCGCCGACCCGCATCGCCAGGATCGCGGCCCGGGCGTGGTTGCCGCGGGCGCGCGCGACCTCGGCGGCCCGGCGGGTGCCGCGATCGCCGAACCGGGCCCGGACCACCGCCGGTAGCGCCTCGCTCTTGCTGGCGCCGTCGCCGGGTTCGCCGTCGGCCAAGGGTGACACCGGGGCGCGCTCGGGGCGGGCCGCCGCCAGCAGCGCAGCGTCGTCGAGGTCGAGCGCGATGGTCTGGTCGACGTGGTTGCGGCCATGCAGGATGGGAAAGGTCTGGGCCAGCGCGCGCGGCGCGAAGTGGCGCAGCTCGAGGTAGAGGGCGACGAACTCGATGTAGGCGCCGGGATCGTCGCCGGGCGGCAGGAGCAGCTCCTCCTGGCGCAGCACCAGCCGGGCCTCGTCGAACTCGGTCTGGCCGATCGCGTTGATGCGCTGGCGGATCGCGGCTGGCCCCAGCCCGGCGCCGGCGGCCAGCGCGTCGAACGCGTGGTGGACGTGGGAGTGGAAGATGGCGCGCCAGGCCGCGGTCCAGGCCCCGGCTCGCCCGCTGGCCAGGTCGACCCGGCGGCCGGTGATGACCGCGACCCGCTCGGGCAGCCGCGCGACATCGATCGGCAGCTCGGCCAGATCGATCACGGTCACCAGCTCGGCCTTGGCCAGCGCGTAGCCGTGGGCGTGCGGGACCTGGAGGCCGAGCCCGGGGACGTGGCGGTGGCGCTTGATGATCCGGCGCAGCAACCGGTCCTCGACCAGGATCGCGCCGACCGCGGCGAGCTCCTCGTCGACTCGATCGATCGACATCGCCATCGGCTATTTGCCGAGCGCGCGCGCGACGTCGTGCTCGAAGCCGGCGCGGATGAGGTCGACCACCGCGCCGCGCAGCCGCTGCTTGGTGGCGGCGTAGGCGCCCCGCGGCAGCGCGCCCAGCCGGGTCGCCTCGGCCAGCGCGTCGGCGGCCAGGGCGTCGGCGGCTACGACGCGATCGAGGTAGCCGGCCGGCACCGCCTCAGCGGGCGTGTAGATGGTGGCCAGCAGCGTGGCACGGGTCAGCTCGAGCGGGGTCAGGCGGGCGCGGGCCAGCTCCATCGCCAGCAGCGGCACCGGCATGCCGATCGCGACCTCGTTGAGCCCGAGCTTGTACGGGCCGTCGACGCCGAGCCGGACGTCGCCGGTCAGCACCACCAGCGCGCCGCCGGCCAGGGCGTGGCCGTTGGCGGCGATCACCAGCGGCAACGGCAGCGAGAACAGCCGCAGCAACAGCTCGGCGCCGCGCCGCAGCAGCGCGATCGCCGCGTCCGGGCTGCTCATCATCACGCGCAGGTCGAAGCCCGCACAGAACCGCTCGGGCCGGCCGGTCAGGACCACCGCGGTGGCCTCGCCCTCGGCCCGGGTCAGCGCGAGGTCGAGCTCGTCGAGCATGGCCGTCGACAGCGCGTTGGCCTTGCCGTCGTCCATCGCGACGATCGCGGTCTTGCCGGTGAGGGAGTAGTGGACGATCGGGCCGGACATGGACGAGACCATAGCCCGAACCGAACCGGAGGCCGAATCCGAGCGCGAATCCGAATCCGCAGCCCGACCCCGAACCCGACCGGGATTGCCCCGAACCCGACCGGGATTCCGCCCGCCGTCCGGTCTTCGGCCACCATGTCCGGCAGGCGGACGTCCTGTCCGGATATCGGACGCGAGCCACGATCGGCCGGGCACTTGGCGCAGGCACGCCGTTTGCTCACGTCGGCGCCATGCCGTCCCTGGCCCACGAGGCCCCCTTGCCGGTGTTGCGCGAGGAGCCCGCCCTGGTGCCAACCCTCTTGCGCGAATCGCTCGGCGTGATCGTACCCTCCTTCACAACCGCGGAGGTGGCCGACGCCGCCTTGACCCAGGTGGTGCCAGCCGAACTGCGGGCCGATCTGATCGTCGAGCTGCGCGGGCCACCCCCAGACCGGCCGGTGGTCATCGCCGTCGTGGTCGAGATCCAGCGGTCCCGCGACGACGACAAGTGGCGCTCGTGGCCGCTCTATGTCGCCTCGCTCCACGCCCGCCTGCGCTGTCCGACCTGCCTGGTCGTCATCGCCACCGACGACGCGACCGCGCGCTGGGCGGCGACCCCGATCGCGACGCTGCAACCCGGATCGCCCTTCATCCCGCTCGTGCTCGGCCCCGAGCGGATCCCCCGCGTCCCCTACGATCGCGCCCGCCACGAGCCCTGGATGGCGGTGCTGTCGGGCCTGGTCCACGGCAACCGCACCGACGGCGCCGCCGCGACGCTCGCCGCCATGGCCGCGCTGAGCGCGCTGCCCGACCACCATGCTAACGTCTGCTATGATCTCATCCGCGCCTCGTTGAACGACGCCGCGCGCCGCGACCTGGAGGACCAGATGCAACCCGGCACGTACGAGTACCAGAGCGACTTTGCCCGCCGCTACTTCGGCGAGGGCCGGCAAGAAGGTCGGCAAGAGGGTCTGATCGACGGCCTCCGCACGTTTCTCGTCACACTGGCTGACCGACACGGCGCGGTGAGCGACGACGTGCGGGCGCGAATCGACGCCTGCGGCGATGCCGAGCAACTGCAGGCGCTCGGCCTCGAGATCGCCAGCGCGCCCGACCGCGCGACCGTCGAGCGCGTGCTCGCTCGTTTGCCATCACCAGCACCCGTTGCCTGACCAACCGGCCAGCGAGCGAACGGGCCGTGACGAACGACGACGACGTACCGATCCGGATCGACTTCCGCGACCTCGCGACCGCACGGACCTGGATCGAGGAAACCCAGGTCGAGCGTCCTTATCGGCCGCGCTTCTTCGCCGCGTTCTGCGCCGTGCTGGCCTCGCGCCCAAAGCTCCGTATTCTCGAACTCGGCTCCGGCCCGGGCCAGCTCGCCCGCGAGCTCCTCGTCCACTGCGACGTGCACGCCTACGTCGTGCTCGACTTCTCCCCTGCGATGCACAGGCTCGCCGCCGCGCACCTCGGCGCCGTGGCGAGCCGCGTGACCTTCGTGACGCGGGACTTCCGCGAGCCCGTGTGGCCCGGGGCCTCGGCCCGTTCGATGCGATCGTCACGATGCAGGCGGCGCACGAGACTCGACACCAGCGCCACCTCGTGCCGCTGCTCGAGCGCGCACGGACGGTGCTGGTCCAGGGCGGCGTGCTGCTCTACGCGGATCACTACCTGACGCCCGAGACCAGGCTGCCGTCCCTTACGCCGGCGCGCGCCGACCAGCCGCTCGCTCGTGGCGGCGGCCCTGGCTACCCGCGCACCAGCGCGGTCGCGACCCGGTAGGTGTTGACGTGGGCGGTGATGGTGTCGTCGATCGGGCGGGCGTAGCCGCCACCGAGCGTGAGCACGACCGGGATGGCGCGGCGGCGGAAGTGGCCGAGGACCAGGCGGTCGCGCTCGGCGAGGCCGGCGTAGGTCATGCGCAGGCGGCCGAGCGTGTCGGTGGCGAGGGCGTCGACCCCGCCCTGGTAGAGCACCAGGTCGGGCGCGGCCAGGGCCGCGAAGTGGGCGAGCCCGCGCTCGACCGCGGCCAGCACCTCGTCGTCGCCGGCGCCGTCGGCCAGCGCCAGATCGAGATCGCTGTGCTGCTTGTCGAACGGGAAGTTCTTGGCGCCGTGCAGGGAGCAGGTCTGGACCCGGTCGTCGCCGGCGAAGATCGCGGCGGTGCCGTCGCCCTGGTGGACGTCGACGTCGAACACCAGCACCCGCGCGACCCGACCCTCGGCCAGCATCGCCGCCGCCGCCACCGCCAGATCGTTCCACACGCAGAAGCCGCTGCCGAAGCCGCGGTGCGCGTGGTGGGTGCCGCCGGCGAGGTTGCCGGCCAGGCCGTCGATGAGCGCGGCCCGGGCGGCGGCGACGGTGCCGCCGGTCGACGCCGACGAGCGGATGACCAGGGCCGGCGACCACGGCAGGCCGATCCGGCGCTGGGCCCGCGGATCGAGGGTGCCGTCGTGGACCGCGGCGACGTAGGCGGGATCGTGGACCCGCTCGAGCTCCGCCCGGGTCGCAGCCGGGGCCGGCACCAGCTGCGCGGCGGTCAGCACGCCGTCGGCGATCAGGCGCTCGCGCAGCCGCCGGTACTTGGCCATCGGGAACCGGTGGCCGGCCGGCAACTCGATCTCATGGTGGTCGGCGTGGAAGACGATCACGGGTTCGCGAACAGCGCCCGCAGCGCGATCCGCGCGCCGCCGCCGCGCCGGTGGTTGGCGACCACGTGCTCGAGCTCGGCCAGCAGCATCTCGCGCGCCGCGCCCTCGACCGCGATCCGGTGATCGAGCCGCGCGCCGTCGAGCTCGGGCACCAGCAGCCGCAGCATGACCTCGAGGCAGACCTCGCGGACCTCGCCGTCGGCGGCCAGCGGCAGCTCGGCGGCCAGGGCGTTGATGACCCGCTTGGCGTCGCGCGGGCTCTCGATCAACGCGAGCGCCGGCCCGCCGTCGGCGTGATCGAGGTCGAACAGCGCGCGGACCGCGGCCATCGGCCGCTCGAGGCGCGCCCCGATCCGGGCCAGGCCCTCGAGCACCTGGTTGGCGAGCAGCCCGGGGTCGGCCGGCGGCAGCCGCAGCTCGACGGTTGTCAGTCGCTCGATCAGCGCCGTGTCGAGCTCGCCGCCCTGCCCGACCCGCAGCGCGATGCCGCGGCGATCGATCGCGATGACGATGGTCACGTAGGCGATCGCGGCGTAGTGCCGGAGCGCCTCGATCATCGACGTCAGCTCCTTGAGCGGCAGCCGGTCGAGATGATCGATGACCAGGACCAGGCGCTTGCCGACCTCCTGAGTCATCTCGGCGATCTCGGCCAGGACCTTGCTCGCGGGCCGCTTGACCGCGCCGCCGAGGTCGACCTTGATGCCGGCGATCCGGGCCAGGTCGGACACGATGCCGCCGTAGCGGCTGAGAGCGTCGCGCACCGCATCGGAGGTGTCGACCACGCCGGCCACCGAGAAGAACTCGGTCAGCTCGGTGATCAGCGCCTTGTTGAGCGCCTCGGCGCTGACGTAGCCGATGGCGTCGAGATCGACCAGCGCGACCTCGGGGTGCTCGCGCAGGATCGCGCTGGCCAGGTTGAGCACCGAGCTCTTGCCGGTGCCGGCCCCGCCGGTGAGGGCGACCACCCGCGGCTGCGCCATCGGCAGCGCGGTGGCGAGCTCGACCAGGCGCTGGGCCACGCCCCGGCGGGCGAGCACGTCGCCGTCGAGCGTGGTGATCGGTACGTCCAGCAGCAGCTCCACGCCGGGGTCGATCTCGGGCACCGGCGGTCGGCGCGGCGCCACCGTGCCCGCGGGCGTCGCGCCGTCGAGGGCGACCACCGCCTCGGCTGCCGCTTCCTTGTCCGCGGTGCGCTCGCGCTCGACCTGGTCGGCGACGTCGGGCGCGTCGGACGGCGGGGTCAGCTCGATCACGGTGGCCGCGGTCGGCAAGCTGGCCTGCACGTTCGTGACCTTGGCCGCCGCTCCCGCCGGCGCACGCGCGGCCTCGATGGGCGGCTCGATCGGATCGTTCATGGCGCGGCCAGCGTCCCACACGCTGCCATCGGCCTCAACCGGCCACGGCCCGGCCCGCGACCTGCGGTCGCACCGCGCTGGGGCACACCAGGGCCGGTCGTCGGCGCCGCCGGTCGCCCCGGTCTGGAGTACCGTGGGGCCATGTCACGCAAGGACGACGCGTTCGAGTATCACCGCCGCGGACGGCCCGGGAAGATCGAGGTGGTCCCGTCGAAGCCGCTGGTCAGCCAGATCGACCTGTCGCTGGCCTACACCCCCGGCGTCGCCGAGCCGTGCCTGGAGATCCAGCGCAACCCCGACGCCAGCTGGGAGTTCACCGCCCGCGGCAACCTGGTCGCGGTCATCTCCAACGGCACCGCCGTGCTCGGCCTCGGCGACATCGGCCCGCTCGCCGGCAAGCCGGTGATGGAGGGCAAGGCCTGCCTGTTCAAGAAGTTCGCCGACATCGACGTCTTCGATCTCGAGATCAACGAGAAGGACGTCGACAAGCTGGTCGACATCATCGCCTCGCTCGAGCCGACCTTCGGCGGCATCAATCTCGAGGACATCGCGGCCCCGGCCTGCTTCGACGTCGAGGAGAAGCTGCGGGCCCGGCTGTCGATCCCGGTGTTCCACGACGATCAGCACGGCACCGCGATCATCTCGGGCGCCGGCCTGCTCAACGCCGCCGAGGTCGCCGGCAAGGAGCTGTCGACGATCAAGCTCGTGGTGTCGGGCGCCGGCGCCGGCGCGATCGCCTGCGTCGACTTCTTCGTGTCGCTCGGGGTCCTGGCCGAGCACGTCACGCTGTGCGACTCCAAGGGCGTCATCCACGCCGGGCGCGAGGATCTCAACCGCCACAAGCGCCGGTTCGCGCGCGCCGACGACGGCCGCCGCACCCTGGCCGAGGCGATGGTCGGCGCCGACATGTTCATGGGCCTGTCAGTGGCCGGCGTGGTCAGCCCGGCGATGCTGCAGACCATGGCCGAGCGGCCGATCATCTTCGCTCTCGCCAACCCCGATCCCGAGATCGACTACCCCGAGGCGGTGCTGGCCCGGCCCGACGCGCTGGTCGCCACCGGCCGCTCGGACTACCCCAACCAGGTCAACAACGTCCTTGGGTTCCCTTACATCTTCCGCGGCGCCCTCGACGTCCGGGCCCGATCGGTGACCGAGGCGATGAAGGTGGCGGCGGCCAAGGCTCTGGCCGCGCTGACCAAGGAGCCGGTGCCGGAGTCGGTGATCGCGGCCTACGGCGGCAAGACCTTCAAGTTCGGCCCCGACTACTTCATCCCCAAGCCGTTCGACCCGCGGGTGCTGTGGTGGGTGGCGCCGGCGGTGGCCGAGGCCGCGATGGCGTCGGGCGTCGCCCGCAAGCCGGTCGACATCGCCGAGTACCGCGACCGCCTGATGCGCAAGTCGTCCAACGCCGCGTTCTCGATCATGCGCGGCATGTCGAAGACCGCGCGCCGCGACCCGCGCCGGATCGTGTTCCCCGAGGCCAACCTGCGGGTGCTGCGCGCGGTCCAGCAGATCCTCGACGAGGGGACCGCGAAGCCGGTGCTGCTCGGCCGGCGATCGGAGCTCGAGGCGATCTGCCGCGACGCCTCGTTGTCGGTGCTCGATCACTGCGAGCTGATCGATCCCAACGAGTCGGCGGCGGTCGAGAGCTACGCCCTGCGCCTGGCCGAGCTGCGCGGCCGCAAGGGCATGACCCTGCCCAACGCCCGCAGCCTGGTGAAGCAGAGCAACTACTTCGGGATGATGATGGTCGAGCGCGGCGACGTCGACGGCCTGGTCGGCGGCTTCCGCCGGACCTACCCCGAGAGCGTGCGGCCGGCCCTGCAGATCCTCGGCCTCGCGCCGGGCGTCAAGGTCGCGGTCGGCATGTACCTGATGGTGCTGCAGAATTCGGTCAAGTTCTTCGGCGACACCGTGTTCAACATCGATCCCGACGCCGAGCAGCTGGCCGACATCGCGGTGCAGATGGCCGACAGCGTGACCGGCTTCGGGGTCACGCCCCGGGTCGCGATGATCTCGTACTCGAACTTCGGCTCGGTCCGCCACGGCGAGGTCGACAAGGTCCAGGCCGCGCTGGCCCTGGTCCGCAAGCGCCGCCCCGAGCTCGAGATCGACGGCGAGATGCAGCCCGAGGTCGCGCTCGACGAGACCCGCCGGCGCGAGCTGTACCCGTTCTCGACCCTGACCCGCAACGCCAACACCCTGGTGTTCTCGAGCCTGGCCGCGGGCAACGCCGCGTATCAGACTCTGGAATGTCTCGGTGGCGCGTCCGCGGTTGGGCCGATCTTGCTCGGGGTGTCGAGGCCGGTGGCGCTCCTGCAGAACGAGAGCACCGTCGACGACATCGTCAACATGACGGCGTACACCGTGATGAAGGCGCAGGGCGCGGAGCGCGGCCGGATCGCGCAGACGAGGTGACGCGGTGGGCGCTGGTCGCGCTGGTGCTGGCCGCGGTCGACGCCGGCCCGGTCCGCGCCGAGCCCGCGACCGCGCCAGTGGTGCGGCTGCGGCAGGCGCAGCCGGCGCCACCATCGCCGAGGCGGCGGCGGGCCCGGCCGGTCGCACCGACGCCGACGGGCAAGGCCGAGCTCGAGCGCTGCGCCGATCCGATCACCGGCACCTGGCAGGCCAAGGTCTGGCGGAGCGAGAGCGACGTCTGGGACCGGGTGACCGTCAGGGTGGCCCGGCACCGGATCCAGCTCAGCGGCTGGATCCAGGTCGAGAGCTGGGACGGCGACGCCGACCAGCTCGAGCCGCCGACCTGCCCCGATGGCAGCCCGCGGCTCAAGCGCTGGCAGCAGCGAATGCGCGGCTCGCTGATCGGAACCACCGCCGAGCTGCTCGGCAGCCGGGCCCGCATGCTGGCCGGCGCCTGCGAACCGCCGAGCGACGGCAGCTCGTACCGTCCCGATCACTTCAGCGGCTTGCTGGCGACCGACGCCGAGCTGCTGATCATGACCAACGACGACGGTGGGGTGGATCGCGGACGGCCGCACCACTTCCAACGCGTGTCCTGTCGCCCCTGAACCCGTCCCCAGCCGACGCGGGGCAGCCGCTGACATGTAGTCTCACCCCGCAGCGGCGACGATCGCGCGCGCACGCCCGAGTCCGCGCGCGGGGTTCGATCAATTCATTGTCTTCCTCGCGCGGGCTCGCTAGCATTCGAGGCTGTGAGGCTGCTCGCTCGTTATGGTAGCGCCGTTGAGCTGGCCACCGATGTCCGCGATCAGCTCCCGCGCGGCGGCATGGTGGTGCGGACCTCGGTGCCGGCCGGCCTGCAGCTGTTCGCGGCGGTCGAGGTCGCGGTCGAGTGTGACGGCCACGCGATCGTCGTGGCCGGCCAGGTCCTGCAGATCTTCCCCGGCGTCGGCGTCGCGGTCGGCCTCGACCGTCCGGCGCGCGCCCGCATCGAGGGCCTGGCCGGCGGCCCCGCGGTCGCGGTGCGCTCGACCAACGACGTCACCGCGTCGGCGATCGCGGCGGCGGCGACGTCGACGACCGTGGTGGCCGCGACCGCCGCGGCCGGCGGCCCGACCGACGCCGACGTCGAGAACGCGACCCGGGTCGCGCGCGGCACGCTCAAGCCGAGCGACGGCCAGGCGCCGATCCCGGTCGCCGACGACCCGCCGGCGCCGCGGCGCGGGCTGGCCACCTGCTCGAACCCGGCGCTCGATCGCATCCAGATCGCGCTGCACGGCGACCGCGATCAGCGCCTGGAGATCCTGCGCGGGACCAATCGCACGCTCCATGTCTACGTGATGCGCAACCCGGGCCTGACGTTCGACGAGGTCGCGGCCATCGCCCGGATGCCGACGGTGTCGCCGGACGTCCTGACCCAGATCGCCGATCGCAGCGACTGGGGCCATCGCCCGGAGATCGCGGCGTTCCTGGTCCGCAACTCGGCCACGCCGGTGCCGGTCGCGATCCGGTTGCTCGACCACGTGTCACCGATCGAGCTTCGCTTCCTGGCCAAGGACACGCGGACCCGCGAGCCGGTGATGCGCGCGGCCCGCAAGAAGCTGCTGTCGGCGTGAGCCGGGCGCGGCGGGACCGAACGCGGTCGCGTCGTGACGGCCGCGCCCCGTCGACGGTGTAGCCTCGACGTCCGGATGCGCCTGCCGTCCCCCCTGGCCCGCCTCGCCCGCGCCCTGCCGGTGCGCGTGGTCATCCACACCCGCCGCGACAACGCGCCGGTGCTGGCCGCGGGGGTAGCGCTGTTCCTGTTGCTCGGCATCCTGCCGACGCTGGCGGCGGTGGTCTCGGTCTACGGGCTGGTCGCCGATCCTCGACAGATCCCGGCCCACATGTCCGGCCTCGATCGGGTGCTGCCCGGTCAGGTGTTCGCGCTGCTGGTCGAGCAGCTCCAGCTCGCCGCTCGGCGCTCGGCCCACGAGCTCGGCCTGACCCTGGGCGGCGGTGTCGTGCTCGCGCTGTACTCGACCCGGGCGTCGGCCGACGCGATCCTCACCGGCATCGAGCACGTCGACGGCGCCCCACCGCGCTGGCGAGGCTGGCGCCGCCTGCTGCTGACGATCGCGATCGCGGTCGCAGCGCTGGCCGGGGCGGTGACCATCCTGGCCGTGGTGGTCGCGATGCCCGCGACCCGGGCGACCCTCGCGGCCTCCGACCGCAACTGGCTCGAGTCGGTGCGCTGGCCGGTGCTCATCGCGGTCGGGGTGGCCAGCCTGTCGGGGCTGTACGTGCTGGGCACGCCGGCCCGCCGCTGGCGCCACATCCTGCCGGGCGCGCTGGTCGCGACCGCGCTGGGGCTGGCCGCCTCGTGGGGCGTGTCGATGTACGTGAGCGAGCTGGCGAGCTACGAGTCGCTGTACGGGGCGTTCGGCAGCGCGATGGTGGTGATCCTGTGGTTCTACGCGATGTCGCTCGCGGTGCTGATCGGCGCGGTGTTCAACACCGAGCTGCGCACGCCATCGGCGTGAGTCCAAAGAAAATGACGCGTGGAGTCATATTCTAACATCATGTATATATTAACGAATTAGTCACATCGTCGAAACGTCGTCGTTCTTTCCTCTTGCGTGACGCAGTGCGGCGATCCAGGTTAACAGCCAGGAGGATCATCATGAGCGACCCCACCGAGCCGACGACCGCCCCGACCGCTGCCCCCCACGCCCCCACCGCCGAGCCGCCGAAGGCTTCGGCCCCCGATGCCGCCGCCGCCGCGCCGGCCCAGGACGGCGTGGCCAAGGTCAAGGCGACGCTCGATCATCGGATCGAGGAGGCCAAGGCCACCGCGCGCAAGGCGTGGACCAGCGCCGTCCTGCTCGGCGAGCGCGCTCGGACCGAGGCCGCCAAGGTGACCACCCGCGGTCGCGAGCGCTGGTCGGTGCTCGCGCCGCGCGCCAAGGGCCTGTCCGACCGGACCCGCACCCGCGTCGCCGCCGTGTGGAAGGATCAGGTCACCGGCGCGCGCGCCGGGCTGGCCCGCGTCCGCGCGGTGTTCGGCAAGCGCGCGTAGCGAGCCTCGCGGCTGCGAGAGGTACCGATCGTCCCCGATGTGCTAGCGTCGCCAGACCTTCGGGGGGCGACATGAGCAAAGGATCGATGGCGATGAGCGCGGCCGCGGTGGTGATCACCGGTGGCTATCTTGCCTACGAGCAGTTCGGCCCCAAGCCGAAGCCGGAGGGTGCGAGCTCGAAGGTCGGCTGGAAGAGCGGCCAGGCGCCGGGCAGCAACAAGGAACCGGCCAGGCCGCCCATCGGCGACGGCGAGACCGGCTCGGCGGCGGGCAGCGAGACCGGCGCCCACGCTGGCAGCGAGACCGCATCCGACCCTGGCACGGAGTCGCCGCCGACGGGGCGCAAGATCACGAACATCGAGCTGCCACGGCTGATCGGCCTCACCCCCGAGAAGGCCACGGCCGAGCTGGTCCGGCTCGGTTTCGAGGACGGCGCGCTGCAGATGCCGCCCGATCTGATCTGCACCTACGACGATGAGAAGCGTGACCTCGTGCCGGTCGGCACCATCTGCAACCAGGAGCGCAGCCCCGGCAGCCCCTTGATGTCGGATGCCAAGGTGCGGGTCGTGATCGAGTACGACACGTTCGAGCATGGCGGCGTGCACGCCGGCGACGAGTGGCACCGCATGCCCAACGTGATCGGCATGCCGATCGACAAGGCCCGTGCCGTCCTGCGCGACCACGGCTTCGTCGACTCCGAGTTCGCCATCGGCGAGGCCCGGTCGAGCTGCGGCCGGGGCATGGTCTGCGAGCAGGTGCCGAAGGCCGGCATCCGCAAGTACGTCCGGCGCGAAGGTGACCTGAACCTCGGCGACTGATCGACGCCGCTCGCCACCGGCGATGGTATCGTCGACGGCGATGAAGTCACAGGTCGTCGTCTCGGTCACCCTCGCGGTCGCTCTCGGCGGCGCCGCGCTCCTGCTCGCCGGCTGCGGCAGTGACGAGTCCGGCGGGCGAGACGCCGCGATCGATGCGGCCCGGATCGACGCTGCGGCGTGTGGCGGGCTCGACCTCGCCACCTGTCGCCGCACGCCCGGCTGCGCCGCCGACCTGTGCCCGGCGTGCGGGTGTGACCTTTCCTACCGCGGCTGTCTGCACGCGGACGAGGTCCCCGCCGGGTGTCCGGCGCTCGGATGTCCGAGCCTCGATTGCTGCCGGGGCGCGTCCGACTGCACCGCCGGCAGCTGCCTCCAGCCCGGCGAGCAGGCCTGCGGCGGCGCCTGCAACCCGCACCCGAACGACTGCACCCGCGACGACGACTGCCGGGTCGCCGCCGGGGGCGCCGCGGTGCTGGTGTGCGACCCGGTGCCGTGCTCGTGCAACGGCGGCGCCAATGCCTGTGTGCCCGGCTGCGTGACCAGCGCCGATTGCGACGAGGGTCAGACCTGCACCCCCGCGACCGGCCGCTGCGCCGCGACCGCGTGCGGACCAGCGGCGCCCTGCCCGCTCGACTTCGACTGCGCGACCGGCGCCTGTCACCGACGCACCTGCACCACCGACGTCGACTGCGACGGGTTCTGCGTGGACGGCGCCTGCCACGGCGCCCTCGGCGCCTGCCATGAGCCGGTCCCCTGACGCCGACGGGGTCGGGGCGGATCGCGGTCGCTAGATCGCGCGCCAAGGCTCGCTAATCGTCGAGAGCGCGGTCCTGGCGCCCCTTCTTGCCGCGCGGGCCGACGCCCTGGCTGTCGAGCTTCTTGCGCAGCGTGTTGCGATTGAGCCCGAGGATGGCCGCGGCCTTGACCTGGTTGCCGCCGGTGCGGGCCAGCACCAGCTCGAGCAGCGGCCGCTCGACCCGCTCGATCACCTTCTCGTACAGATCGCGGACCTCGTAGCCGTCCATGCGATCGAGGAAGCCGCCGAGCTTGGCCTTGACCATGTCCTCGAACGACAGCTCCTCGAGCGGCACCCGCTCGGCGACCCGCGGCAGCACCGCGTCGACGTCGCCGGCCTCGATCCGCGAGCCCTCGGTCGCGACCACCAGCCGGCGGACCAGATCCTTGAGCTCGGCGACGTTGCCCGGCCACGGATACTTCACCAGCCGCTCGTGGGCGCGGGTCGACACCGTCAGCTTGCCGCGGCCGATCTCGTCGGCGTAGTGGCCGACCCAGCGCTCGACCAGGGTCGGGATGTCACTGGCGCGATGGCGCAGCGGCGGGACGTCGATCCGGCGCAGCACCAGGCTGTCGTAGAGCTCGCGCGACAGGATCTTGGCCGCGACCGCGCGCTCGAGCTCGAGCCCGGCCGAGCCCACCACCCGGACGTCGAAGGTCTCGCCTGCGGTGTCGGGCTTGCGCGCGCCCTCGGTGAGCCGCATCGCCCGCCGCAGCGTGCGCTGGCCGACCGCGGGCACGTCGCAGACGTCCTTGATCAGCAGCGTTCCGCCCTGGGCCGCCCGCAGCGCCCGCTTGGCCCGCAGCTCGTCGTCCTCACCGCCGGCCTCGCCGTTGTCGAAGGTCGGGCGGACGGCGACGAACCGGCCCTGGCGACGGTGGCTCGCGAGGTGGAGGACCCGCGCCACCAACTCACGGCCAGTGCCGCGCTCGCCGCAGATCAGGACCGGCGCGTCGCACGCGGCGTGGGTCTCGAGCGCGGCGACCACCGCCTGCATGGTCGGGCTCTCGGCGACCAGGTAATCCCGCGGATTCGAGCTGCGGCGGTACATCGGTCAGGCCGCCTCGTCGACCGCCGCGCCGTTCATCTCGGTGCGGTCGGCCTCGGGCGCCAGGCCCAGCGACGTCCGGCGATCGATCAGGTGGGCGAAGTAGGCCTCCGCGCACGCGACCGTGGCGTCGGGGTCGGGCGCCGACCAGACCTCGAGCCGCAGCTTGTTGCAGCCGTACAGCCCGCGCGCGTACCACGCACAGGCCTTGCGGACCTCGTGCAGCACGCGCGGCCCGCGCTTGAGCTCGGCGATCAAGGCGACGTGGCGCCGGAACACGTCGCGACGCTCCTCGAGGGTGGGCGGTCCGGGATCCGGACGACCGGCGGCGACCGCGGCGATGCGCGCGAACAGCCACGGGTTGCCCTGGGCGCCGCGCCCGATCATGACGGCGTCGCAGCCGGTGGTCTCGCGCATCCGCACGTAGCCCGCGACGTCGACGACGTCGCCGTTGCCGACGACGGGGATGTGGGCCGGCACCGCGGCCCGCACCAGGCGGATGATCTCGAGGTCGGCCTGGCCGGCGAAGCCCTGGGTCCGGGTCCGGCCGTGGACGGTGATCATCCGGGCCCCGGCCTCGACCATCGCGCACGCGAACTCGGGCGCGTTCTTGTGGCCCTGATCCCAGCCGGCCCGGTGCTTGACCGTGACCGGCACCTCGGGCGGCAGCGCGCCGACCACAGCCCGGACCAGCGCCTGCGCGATCACCGGCTCGCGCATCAGCGCCGAGCCGCACTCGCCGGCCACGACCCGCTTGGCCGGGCAGCCCATGTTGATGTCGACCAGCGACGCGCCGATCGCGAGCGCGATCTGCGCCGCGTGGGCCAGCGAGTGCTCCTCGCGGCCGAAGATCTGCACGCCGAACCGGCGCCCGCCGAGGCTGGCGGTGAGCTTGCCGTGCGACTTGGGATCGCCGACCGACAGCGCGTGGGCCGACAGGAACTCGGTGATCGTGAGCCCGACCCCGTGCTCCTCGGCGACGGTCCGGAACGGCAGATCGGTGACCGCCGCCATGGGGGCGAGGATCACCGGAGGGTCGACGGGGATGGTGCCGATGCGCATGCGAGCGAAGGGAAGGTAGAGGATCCGCCGCGGCGAGAGAACCGCGATTACACCCTCGCGTCGGGCACGCCCGGGCTAGTCGCCGGGTAACCCCGCGGACCCGCGTCGGCAACGTCGAGGTCACGAGGCGGCGCGCAGCGGGTTTGGCCGTTCGCCTCCCAGGCCGATTGCTGAGGGAGACCCTACCCATCCTGACATCGTTCACATGCGCCTAGAGCTGATGGGCCTCGTTGACGTTGCGGAGGCTGGCGAGCTCGGGGTCGACGGCGCGGACCGCGGCCTCGTCGAGCCAGGCGACCCGTAGCTCGGCGAGGATCGCCTGGGTCTTGCGCCGGCCGTCGGCCAGCGCGCGCGCGATCACCGGCGCGGCGCTCTGGCGGTAGACCGCGAGCAAGGGCTCGGGATAGCCGCCGATGCGCGGGACCACCGCGTCGGCGTCGGCGCGGCGCGCCGCCAGCAGCAGGTCGAGCACGGCGCCGCACAGATCGGGCATGTCGCCGGCGACCACCAGCAGCCACGGACGATCGCGCGCGGCCAGCGCGGCATCGACGCCCGCCAGCGGCCCGGCATCGGGATGACGATCGAACACCGCCGGCAGCCCGAGCTCGGCGAGCGGGCCGGGACCGGCGACCGCGATGAGCAGCTCGGCGACTCGCGGCGCCAGCACCCGGCGCTGGCGATCGACGATGCGCTCGCCGTCGACGAGCAAGAGCGGCTTGAGCGCGCCGCCCAGCCGGCGGCCGCGACCACCGGCGAGGATGCAGCCGGTGACGTCCCCGGCCCCCGGGCTCAGAGACTGTGAATCTTTCAGATCCTCAGCCTCTGGTTGATCGGCTCGCCGACGAGGAACGTCGGCAGCGCCTGTACGGAAACGAGTTTGTTTCACAAACTCTCACGGGCCGAGCAGCGCCTCGACGTGATCCTGGACCGGCGTCGTGATCTCGGGGCCGTCCTTGCCGAGGAACACGCTGATCTCGGTGCGGACCCCGAGTTCGCCCGGGTAGTAGAGGCCGGGCCCGACGGTGAAGCCGGTGCCGATCACCAGGTTGCGCTTGTCCTTGACCTCGAGATCGTCGAGGTCGGTGCCCGAGCCTTGGAGATCGGTGTCGAGCGAGTGGCCGGTGCGGTGGATCGCGTGGCCGTCGAGGCCGCCGCGGGCGAGCAGGTCGCGGGCCGCGTGATCAACCTCCCAGCCCTGCACCGCGCGCCGGCGCTTGAGCCGATCGCGGACCAGCGCCAGCGCCTCGTCGCGGGCCCGGGCCGCGGCGTCGAAGGTGGCGGCCAGCTCGGCCGACGGCGCGCGATCGGCGACCGCGACCCACGTCAGCGCGGCGTAGACCCCGCCGTCGACCTTGCCGGCCAGCGACAGCAGCACCGGGTCGCCGCGCATGAGCGTCGCCGACCGCTCGGGCGTCGGCACGTAGTCGGGATCGGCGGTGTGGGGACCGAACGCGATCACCGGCGGCGGACCGATCAGACCGCGCAGCGCCATGCCCTTGAGGACGAGCTGCTGGACGTCGAGCTCGGTGACCGGCTTGCCGGCCGCGAGCTGATCGCGCAGGAACGCCAGCGCCTCCTTGCGCAGCTCGACCAGGTGGTGGACCGCGACGTAGTGGTTGCGCCGGCCCTGCGGCCCCCAGCTCGCCTTGACGAACTGGACCAGGACCTCGCTGGTCTTGACGGTGACCGCGGCCGCGCGCACCAGCTCGAGCGTGCCGGCGTCGATCTGCGACAGGCTCGGCACCGCGCTCTTGGGCGAGTACTCCATCGCCACGGTCTTCTTGCCCTTGAGCAGGGCCTTCACGGCCTTGTCGAGATCGCGATAGCCGGCGTAGGCGACGTGGCGGCCGGGCAGCGCGGCGAAGCTCGCGACCTCGGCGACGTGGCACAGCAGCGTCGGCTCGCCGGTGCGCGGGATCAGGTAGAACCAGCGCCGGGTCGGCGCGCCAGCGGGCGCGACCAGGGTGCGCGCGACCGAGTTCTGACCGCCGACGTCGGCCAGCAGCCAGCCGTCGAGGCTCTGGACCGCGAGCAGGCCCTGGACCGCGGCGACGTCGAGGCGACCGGTCGCCACCGCCGTCCCCGCGTCGCTCGGTGCGGCGCCGAGGCCGTAGGGATCGGTCGGCACGGCGCCCGTGGGCGGCGGCGTCGGCGTGGGGGCGGACGGTTCGAGCGGCGCGCCGGGCGTGGTCGGTCGCGGCGCGCTACCGGTGGTTGGCGGCAAGCTCGCGTAGGGATCGAGCGGCGCGCTACCGGTGGTCGGCGACGGCGCCGGTGCGGGCGCCGACGGCGTCGCGTACGGATCGACCGGCGTCCCACCCACGGCCGCGGGTCCGCGCGTTGCGGGCACCGGCGCCGGCTTCGGGGCGATCGCCGCCGGCGGTGGCACGTACGGCTCGAGCGGCCCCCCCGGCTTCGCGGTCGTCGTCACGCCGCCGAGGCCGTACGGATCGGGCGCCAGCCCCGCGTCGGGCGCGGGCGCGCCGGCGTCCGCCTTCGGCTTCTTGCCCTTGCCCTTCTTGGCCTTGGCCGCCGCGGCCGCGGGCGTGCCCGTCGTGGGTTGGGCGTGGACCGAGGCCACGCCCGAGGTCGTGAACAGCAGGACGGCGACGATCCACGGGGCAGTGCGCTTCATCGGCTCTCCGGGGCTCTCCGGTATCACGGTCGGTGCCGGCCGGCGACCACGGCCAGCTCGGCGACGATCGCGTCATGAATAACACCGTTGGAGGCCACCACCTCGCCCGAACGCGAGCGGAAGCCGGCCCCGAGTGTATCAGTCACACGCCCTCCGGCCTCGGCGACGATCAGGGCGCCAGCGGCGACGTCCCACGGCTGCAGCTTGCGCTCCCAGTAGCCGTCGAGGCTGCCGGCCGCGACCAGGCACAGGTCGAGCGACGCCGAGCCCAGCCGCCGGCACGCGCCGGCCTTGCGCTGGAAGTGCTCCCACTCGGCGAAGTTGTTGTCGGGCGAGACCGCGCGGTCGTAGGGGAAGCCAGTGACCAGCATCGCCCGGCCGAGCTCGGCGATCGCGCTCACCACCAGCGGCTGCGCGCCGTCGGGCCGCGTCGAGGCCTGGGCTTCCTTCGAATCCCAGGCCCTGGGTCGATCGATCGGTCCCGGCGAGGACGCCGGTGCCGATCTCGACCAGACGATATCGCCTCGCTCCGCTCGGCGGGTCGCGCCACCGCCGAGCCGGGCGGCGAACGTCCAGCCCAGGGCCGGCGCGGTCACCACCCCGACCTCGACCTGATCGCCGCGCTCGAGCGCGAGCGCGACCGTCCACAGCGGCAGGCCGTGCGCGAAGTTGACCGTGCCGTCGATCGGATCGACCAGCCAGCGCCGGGCCGCGCTGTCGTCGCCGCCGGCCTCCTCGCCGACCACCGGGATCGCCGGCGTCGCCCGGGTGAGCGCGGCGCGGATCTGCTCCTCGACCCGGGTGTCCCACTCGGTGACCAGGTCGCGAGGATCGCTCTTGGTCCGGATCTGGGAAGGTCGCGCGCCGCGCAGGAGGTCGGCGGCGTCGGCCGCGACCGCGAGCGCGAGGGCCAGGGCGTCGTCGAGCTCGGTCATCGGTGGCCTGCAGATTCAGAGGTCGAGGCGCATCGCGACGAAGTTCGAGTCGGTCGAACCGAGGAAGTTCGGGGTCTCCGACACCGCCGGCGACACCGTCGAGCGATCGACGACCCGGAACCCGAGCTTGACCGCGAAGAACTCGCTGGCGGTCTGGGTCAGGAGATAGATGCGCCGGCAGCCGCGGAACCGTGCCCACTGCACCGCGAGGTCGGCCAGGATCCAGCCGTAGCCGTGACCGCGGACCGCCTCGGTGACCACCAGCTCGCGCAGGATCGCGTCGTCGCCGAGGACCTCGAGCCCGACGGTGCCGACCAGGCCGCGCTCGTTGCGCAGGCAGAAGAAGCTGCCGAAGCGATCATCGCCGACGTCGATCGCCGGCAGGCCGACGTCGGCCAGCATCGCGCGGATCGACTCCATGTCGACGCGCCGGGCCGGGACCACCGGGTCGCCGAGCTCGTCGAGCAGCTTGTCGTGGAAGCCGTCGAAGGCGCCCGACGACAGCGCGACCACGACGTCGCCGGGCCCGGCCGCGGCCGCGACCTGCTTGACCATCGCGTCGATGTCGGGGACGTAGCTGGCCTGGGTGCCGGCGCGGTGGAGATCGAGGGCGAGCTGCTCGGGGTCGAACCGCTCCTCGCGCGGGATCCGGGTCGGATCGTAGAGCCGACCGACCACCACCAGATCGGCGTGGGCGAACGCGCGCGCGAACTCGTGCTGGAATGTGCGTCGGCGCGACGTCGCCGAGCGCGGCTCGTACGCCGCGATCAGGCGGCGCTTGGGGAAGCGGCGGCGCAGCGCCTTGAGGGTCTCGCGCACCGCGGTCGGGTGGTGGGCGTAGTCGTCGAGGACCCAGACCCCGCGGGCAATGCCGCGCAGCTCCTGCCGGCGCCGGACG
>JAYVSF010000207.1:0-5055 GCA_043775605.1 Myxococcales bacterium | reverse complement strand
CGATGTTGCAGAGGATGGCCTCGTCCTTCATGGCCATCATGTGCTCGCCGCGGATGACGTCCATGCAGCCGGTGGCGGTGACGAAGATGTCGCCGACCGACGCCGCCTCCTCCATGGTCGTGACCTCGTAGCCCTCCATCGCCGCCTGCAGCGCGCAGATCGGATCGATCTCGGTGATCAGCACGCGGGCGCCGAGGCCGCGGCCGGCGTGAGCGCAGCCCTTGCCGACGTCGCCGTAGCCGTTGACCACGACCACCTTGCCCGCGACCATGACGTCGGTCGCGCGCTTGATGCCGTCGAACAGCGACTCGCGGCAGCCGTACAGGTTGTCGAACTTCGACTTGGTGACCGAGTCGTTGACGTTGATGCAGGGGAACAGCAGCGAACCGGTCTTGGCCATCTCGTACAGGCGGTGGACGCCGGTGGTGGTCTCCTCCGACACGCCCTTGATCTCGGCCGCCAGCTTGCCGAAGCGGGTCGAGCTCTTGGCCAGGCTCTCGTTGAGCACGGTCAGGACCACGCGCCACTCCTCGTTGCCCGCGGTCGACGGCGCCGGCGCGCTGCCCTTGCCCTCGAACTCGACGCCCTTGTGGACCAGCAGCGTGAGGTCACCGCCGTCGTCGAGGATCAGGTTGGGGCCGAGGCCGCCCTTGAACGCGTTGAGCTGCAGCTCGATGCACTGCCAGTACTCGTCGAGGGTCTCGCCCTTCCACGCGAACACCGGCACGCCGGTCTTGGCGATCGCGGCCGCGGCCTCGTCCTGGGTCGAGTAGATGTTGCACGAGGTCCAGGTGACCTCGGCGCCGAGCGCGACCAGGGTCTCGATCAGCACCGCGGTCTCGATGGTCATGTGCAGACAGCCGGCGATGCGCGCGCCCTTGAGCGGGGCCTTGGCGCCGAACTCCTCGCGCAGCGACATCAGGCCGGGCATCTCCTTCTCGGCCATGCGCATCTTCTTGCGGCCGAGCTCGGCCAGGCCAATGTCCTTGATCTTGAAGGCGGGGAACTCGTTGTGCTGGTCCATGTCGATCTCCTGTGGGCGTGCGGTGGTCAGGTCGAAATCAGGTGGGGCCGGCGGCCGACCGCGAGCTGCAAGGCCGGCCGGTCGGCGGTGAACAGGGGTGCGAGCGCGATGACGTCGAGGCCGGCGCCGCCCATGCACGCGCGCAGCCGGGCCGGCTCGAAGCCGAGCCAGACGTCGCCCTGCTCGCGCATCGACTCGTCGACGTGCGGCAGGTAGTCGACGACGATCAGCGCGCCGCCGCGGCGCAAGAGGCGCGCGGCCTGGGCCACGGCCTCGTCGGGGCGGGCGGCGTGGTGGAGCAGGCGGGCCATCAGGACGACGTCGGCGCCGCCGCGCTGGCCGATCTCGGCGCCGAGGTCGTCGTCATCGAAGCCGCCCTCGCGCAGCCGGACGTTGGCCAGGCCGAGCGCCGCGATCCGCGCCGCGCACCGGGCCAGGCGAGCCGGGCTGCGATCGACCGCGACCACGCGCTCGAACAGCGGCGACAAGAGCGGCAGGAACGTGCCGTCGCCGGTGCCGAGATCGACCGCGAGCGCGCGGCCCGGCAAGAGCGGCGCGAACATCGGCAGGAAGCCGAACAGCTCGCTGCCCGGTGCTGCGCTCATCGCCGCGGCGTCGGCCGCCGGCAGCGCGTCGAAGTACTGGCGGGCGTGCTCCTCGCGCTGGGCCACGACCTGGGCGACCCGGGCCAGGCTGCCGTCGCGGGTACACAGCGCCTTGCCCTCGGTCACCGCCGCATCGATCACGAGGTCGGCGCTTGGCAGCGCGCTGAGCAGCGTGCGGGTGCCGTCGCGGCGCGCGTGCAGGAGGCCGGCGTCGCGCAGCGGTTGCGACTTCTTGCTGATCTGCGGCTGGCTCTCGCCGAGCAGCGTGGCCAGCTCGCCGACCGTCAGCTCCTCGGTCGCGCACAGCGCCAAGAGCCGCAGCCGATCCTCGTCGCCGAGGAGCCGGAACAGGTCTGCGCGCGGGGCGGCCAGCACAGGTCCTTGTATATTCCAACATGCGCATGATTGCAAGTAGTAAATAAACCAGCAACTTCAAGATAGTGAGACAGAGCCGCGGCGAGTGGTCGCAGGAACTTGGTGACCGCGCGCGGCGCTGGCGATAGGCTCGGCGCCTGATGAAGCTCCTCGCGCTGCCCCTCACGATCTGCCTCGCGCTCGGCGCGCTCGCCTGCGGTCCGGGCGGCAACCCGCCATCCGGTGATGACGCCCAGCCGCCGGCCTCGACGCTCACCGTGGCCCCGGCCGACGCGATGCTCGAGGTCGTCAACGGCGCCGCCGTGAGCCAGCCCTACACCGTGACCCTGATCCGCGCCGACGGCTCGATGATGGACGTCACCGCGAGCGCCAGCTTCACGGTCGCGACCCCGGGGATCGGCAGCTTCGCCGCCGCGACCCTGACCGCCACCGGCGCTGCTGCCGGCGTGACCCCGGTCTACGCGAAGGTCGGCGAGCTGATCGGCATTGCCCACGTGACCGTGCGGGTCCGCGGCTGGCGCAACGACCCGGGCGCGCCGGCCAACGCCCACGACCTGTTCACGGCGGCGATCGAGGCCGCTGGCCAGGCCCCGGCCATCGTCTATCCCGAGGATCACGTGCTGGTCCCGCCCAACCTCGGCGAGCTCGACGCTCACTGGCGCGACACCGTCAACAACGACCTGTTCGAGGTGGCGTTGAAGAGCGAGTTCGTCGACCTCCGGATCTACAAGCGCGGCAGCGGCGCGCAGTGGACCGTGTTCGCACCCGGTGAGTGGGCGCCGATGGCGAGCACTCACCAGTCGATGGCGTTGACGGTCGCCGGCCTGCACACCGCGACCCCGGCCACCAAGGGCACCAGCGGGGCCCGCACCCTCGACGTCACCAACGAGGATCAGCGCGGCGGCATCTACTACTGGTCGACCACCAACAACTCCGGGATCCTCCGCTACGACACCGAGACCCCGAACGTCCCGCCGTCGAAGCTGTTCGCGGGCGCGATCCCGACCGGCTGCGTCGGCTGCCACGCCCTGTCGCGCGACGGCAACCGGATCGCGATCACGTTCGACAGCGGCGACGGCCGCGGCGGGGTCATGGATCTCACCAACAACACGTTCCTGTTTCCCTACGACCGCGGCGTGCGCTGGAACTTCGCGACGTTCAACCCGAGCGGCACCGAGATCATCGCGCTCAAGAACGGCCAGATGACGGTGTACGCAGCCGACGGCGGGGCCCAGCTCGCGACGGTGCCGGGCGTGACGTCGGCGACCCACCCCGAGATCTCACCCGACGGCACCCAGCTCGCGTACGTCGAGTCGTCGGGCCGCCCCGACTACTACGTGAACGGCGGCGGCGTGGTGGTGCGCGACTACACCGAGGCGACCCACACCTTCGGGCCGGTCCGCATGCTGGTGCCGTTCGCGGCCGGCGTAGCGAGCTACTACCCGTCGTGGTCGCCCGACGGCAGGTGGTTGTCGATCACGCGCAACAGCGGCCTGTCGTACGACAACGCGTCGTCGCAGGTCTGGGTGGTGAAGGCCGACGGCACGCTGCCGCCGATCGCGCTCACGACCGCGAACCAGGGCGCGAACCTCACCAACTCGTGGGCGCGCTGGGTGCCGTTCTCCCAGAGCGTCGGCCCCAACGACGAGGAGATCTTCTACCTGACGTTCTCGAGCAAGCGGCCGTTCGGCACCCGCCGCCCCGCCGCTGGCACGCCACAGATCTGGATGGCGCCGTTCTACCCGGCGCGGGCCGAGGCCGGCATGGATCCGTCGGGCCCGGCGTTCCGCATGCCGTTCCAGGCCCTCGGCGACAACAACCACATCGCGCAGTGGACCCAGCGCGTCGTCATCCCCTGATCGCGGTGTACGCTCGTCGGCCATGGCACCACCGTCGACCGACTGGCACGAACAGATCGCCCCCGACGAGGCGGCGCGCCATGAGACGCAGGCGAAGCAGCTCGCCGAGCTGCAGCGGGTGCGGTCGGCGAAGCTCGGGGCGGGCCGCGGGTTGCACCGCAAGGTGCTGGTCGGGCTGACGGCGCGCCTGCAGGTCAAGGTCGACCTGCCCGAGCACGCGCGCCACGGGCTGTTCGCGACGGCGGGCGGGTACGACGCGTGGGTGCGGCTGTCGAACGGCGGTCCCGACCCCAAGCCCGACAAGAAGCCAGACATTCGCGGCTTCGCGCTGCGGGTGGCCGGCGTGACCGGGGAGGGCGCGCTCGGCGGCGCCGCGACCCACCAGGACTTCCTGCTCATCAACTCGCCGACCTTCGGGATGGTCAACAGCGCGCCGTTCATGGGCCTGGTCCTGGCCGCGTCGAAGGGCCCGCTCGCGCTGATCGGCTGGAGCTACCGGACCTACGGCCTGCGCCGGATGTTCGGCGAGCTCGGGCGGCTGAAGGCCTCGGTCGAGCGGCCGTTCACCGGCTTCGCGGCGACGACGTTCCACAGCGCCGCGCCGATCGCGTGCGGGCCGTACGCCGCGCGGGTGCGGCTGACGCCGAACGCGCCGACCCCGCACACCGACGCGGGTGGCGCGTGGGGCGCGGCGATGGCCAAGGCGGTGACCGCCGGCCCGATCGGCTACACGCTCGCGCTGCAGTTCTTCGTCGACGAGAAGCGCACGCCGATCGAGGACGCGTCGGTCGACTGGGCCGAGGACATCGCGCCGTACGTGGCGGTCGCCGGCCTGACGATCGCGGCGCAGGATCCGGCGTCGACGGCCGGGGCCGCTCTGGCGACCACGATCGAGGGCGCGGTGTTCGACCCCTGGCAGGCGCTGGTCGCGCATCGCCCGCTCGGCGAGGTCATGCGGGCGCGCAAGGTCGCGTACTTCGCGTCGCAAACAGCCCGCGCCGCGGCGCCGTGAGCGTGCGCACTGCTGCGCTGGCGGTCGTGATCGGCTGCGGCCTCGGGCTCGGCTCCTCGGCCCGCGCCGACGACGTCTTGGTCCACGCCGAGCTCGACCCGCTCACCTTCGTCAACGGCGGCTACGGCGGCCAGGTCGGCGTCCGCCACCCGGCGCTCGGCGGGCTGCGGCTGGCAGATC